>CAZCXS010000081.1:0-5289 GCA_964502685.1 uncultured Candidatus Bathyarchaeia archaeon | reverse complement strand
TTTCTCTCTAAATAGGTTCATAGCGTATTTTATTAGATCCTCTGCTTCCTCACGGTCTTTCCAAGCTTTGAATTTTACCCATTTCTTAGGCTCCAGCCTCTTATAGGTCTCGAAAAACTCCTGTATCTCCCTGAGAAGGTGAGGGTGGACATCTGAGAGGGAATGATATCCGGTGAATCTCGGATCGCTTATCGGGACTGACAGGATCTTCGGGTCTTCCCCCTCCTCATCCTCCAGTATGAGCATGCCGATGGGTCTAACCTTTACTATGCATCCTACTTCAAGCGGCTCGTAGGAGAGAACCATGATGTCCAGCGGGTCGTTATCATGGAACCACGTCTGGGGTACGAATCCATACTCAACGGGGAAGACTACGGATGAATGTAGGATCCTGTCGAGGAAGAATGCTTCCCATTTCAGGTGGTACTCATACTTGTCTCGAGAGCGGCTTATGACTTCGATCACCGCGTTCAGCACCCTGGGAGGGTCATCACCCGAAGGGATGTCACGCCAAAGATTCAAGAAAAGACACCACACCGAACAACTGGTAAAAGAGAAAGATAAGCCTTATTCCATAAATTAAAGGCTTACCTCTCCCATAGAACTTAAGGCAGAATGAGGTTAACCTCTAAAATTCCTTTTTCTTGCCATGGAATTTTTTCTTTAAATAGTTTATAAAGGAGGGTGTATAAGGGTCTTGAAGATAAGAGATTTTCCGGATGAGATGGTTACCTTCGGAGAGACGGTCGACTTGACCCTGAAGAGATTCGAATTAGAGACCCACCTTCAAGCCCAGTCGCCATCAGAATAAAGCAGAAGTGATTCTTTCATTCCTTAGAAAAAATTTTTTCTTTATAAAGCACGTGCATGTACACTTCTCAGCGACGTTGAAGAATACCGTTTAACCCCGATCTCTCGAGAATGATTCAATTTTTGGTGCGGCCGCCGGGATTTGAACCCGGGATTGCAGGCTTGGAAGGCCTGCGTCCTAACCAGGCTAGACCACGGCCGCGGATTAACCTTGAAGCCTCAACCGGGAAGAAATGCACGATGCATGTATTATTAAATTTTATGGCGTTATCAGCGGTATAGGCGGGCTATCTTGAATCTTGGGTGAGATGGGCTGGGACGTTTGCCCTTCTCGATCATTATCTGACCGTAGGCGGCGTCTACGAGGCAGACTGCTGGGAAGATGTATTCGGCGTCTCCGATCGGGCCGTAAAGTATGAAGTCTGCTCCTATCGCGACGGGTAGGCTGCTTACAACCGAAGAGTAGATCGAATTAAGCACTGGGTCCTTCTTTCTCCTAAGCGCCTTCCATGATGATATAGCGTTATGCGCGGCGCATCCCGCTGGGTATCCAAATCTGTCCTTCACTTCATATATGGCTTTGCAGGCGAGGCCAAGCGTCGATATGTCCACAACAACCGTGTCAACTAGGATGTTCTCTATACCTGCTGCTTTAACCTTGGGTATAAGAGCCTCCAGAAGCCTGACTCTCTCCTTCGATGAGATGATGGCTTTCACGCTGTACGTCAGGATTATCGCGCTCTTTAGACCTACCTCCTTGATCTTCCGGTAAATGTGATCTTTGGTCTCGGGGCTGATCGAATTGAAAATGGTTCTTTCCCTTATCCCGAGGTCTCTGGCCACCTCCAAGCCTCTGATAGCCGCCTCGTCAGAGACGCAGTCGATCAGCAGGGGCATCTCAGTAGCCTCCGCGGCGAAGCTTAGGCACTTCTCAGCAGACCTCGAATTCGTGCAGACAACATCGAGCATCGCAGGCAGCCCCGTCATTTGAGACATCTCCTCGGCCTTGGCGATGAGATTCTTAGCTGCCTCCTGATCGAACTCAGCATTTCCTTCGTCTTTGATCGTCTTGTCTCCCTTATAGAAGATGCTTCCTATCATAACCGTTGGGTTCTCGCCTATGTCCCCTCCGACCTTTACGCCTGCAATGTCGAGGATCATCTGCTCCTTACCGAACTTGAACATGTTTACATTATCACCTTCAATCTCATTCTCATACCGACATCAACAAGCAGACATATTTTTGTCGAGGCCTGATAAATCACTTGCGAAGAGAACAAAGAAAAAAATGGAAAACCGAATCTCTCTTTCATTTTTAGTGTCTAAAAATGTCTTTTAGTGCCCTTCAATGAATTAATATATGAGCTGGGAGTGAATAGAAATCAAATCCGCGGAGAACCCGAAGCGTGGATTTGGCGAATGGAGGATTAGTCAGAGAATGAAGAGGGGATTCTTCATCTGCATTGAAGGGCTGGACAAGAGCGGGAAGACGACGCAGTCAACCCTCCTGGTTGAGTCTCTCTGCAGAAGAGGATACGATGCGATCTACACCTCCGAGCCCAGCGATGGAGAGATCGGAAAATTCATACGTGAGTATATCCTCAATCGGAAGAAACGCATGCACATAATGGTCGAGGCGCTCCTATTCGCAGCTGACAGAGTGGAGCACACCGAGAGAGTCATAAAGCCGAATCTCAAGGAGGGGAAGATAGTCGTCTCGGATCGTTACCTCTTCTCCTCACTGGCATATCAAGGAGCAGCTGGATTAAGCATCAAATGGATCAGAAAGATAAACAAGGCTGCAATCAAACCCGACCTGGCAGTATACCTCGATGTCCCAGTAGATGTGATCCTCAGCCGTTGCCAAGGCAGAAAATCCGTGATGGAGCAGAGGGAGATCCAAGAAAAGGTCCGTGAGATCTACATGAGGATGGTTCAAGACGGAGAGCTCATCTTAGTGGATGGTAACAGACCGGTGGAGGAAGCCGCAAGGGATATCGAGAGGATCGTTCTCAAGAGGCTTGAGAGAGACTTAAAGGGCGCTTAACGACTCGATATTAAGCAGGCCTTCTCCTTCCCTTCTAAGCTCCTGATTAATCTTCTCGCTTAGCATCCTTATGAGGTCCTCTATTGGAAGCCTTCTCGTCCCCCTCTCGTGATGCACCCTTAGCTCTATTGCTTTTGGTCTGAAGATGAACCTCAACATGTAATAATCAAACTTTAGAGGCTTGTCCCTTCCCTTCTCGGAGATGTAGTACCTCGCTATCCAGATGAAGTCGAGAACCTCGAAGACCCTCTCCTCCATGAGGCTTAGCCATTTATCCCTCTCCTCCTCATCGATGAAATTGAACGTGAGGCCATCAGCGATCCCAATCTCAGAGACCAGCCGGATGCCTTGACTGGTAAACAGCGGAATCTCCAGAGCCTCCTCGCCTCGGTTAATTCTACAAAAGAGGCAGATCAGGATTCTCTGAAGGCTCTGCGGAGAGGCTCTGCAGGAGAAAATTGCGATTCCATGATGTAGGCTGGGAAAGTTCTCGTATATGCCTTCCATCCTTCCCGATGACACCCTTTAGCTCCTACGCTTTCCGAGGCTTCTGATCCTCTTCAGGTTTTCAAGCAGGGAGGAAAGGATCATGCTTAATTTTTGAAGCTCATCAGAGTCATTCGTGCTCCGTATCTTCTCATTGATCTCCAGCATCTTCTCCAGAAGAGTATTCTCTATAGTGCTCAGCGTGGTTATATGCTGGGCCTCAGCGAGTTCCTCTCCTTCCTTCACGACGATTACCTTTTTCTGACACTGCCCACACCATAGATCTCCATTCTTTAATCTGAAGAGGGGAGAAGAACAGACGGGACATGAAAGGCTTGTCAGGGTGGCGCCGGATCGAAGAAGATCAGCCATGGATTGAATTCTATTGCTCTCCTCAGACAAAGCACAGCCCACAAGATTCAATACGTTAGCTTTGACTAATAAAGGTTTAAAAGTCAAAAGATACGATTCAAGGCGAAAAAGAAAAAGCCGATACTATGCTATAGAGGTTTTCTTATGCCTTTATCCTTCTAGGAGAATCTTGAATGTATATGCGTACTTGCATGGTTTTCTCTTTGGGACTTTAATCTTTAACCCCCTATTCGTCATCGACCAGTCTAACTCTTCGTCTACGCCAAGCATCTTTACATAGCCAATATCCTTCCCCTCCACAACGGTTAACCTGGCTCTCCTCAGAGATCGGATGGTTACTTCCTCACCAGGCCAGCCAAGACAGATAGCGTAAAGCACATTGTCCTTGAATGTGAACCGTATATCCTCAGCGGTGTACTCAACCTCCTTCTCCTCGCTGAACGCTCCGCCCTTCTCCATCCGCGTCGGTCCCTCACCGTGAATAAACCATGATGCTGTCCCGTAGATTGCTTCTCCGTTGACCCTTAACCAATCCCCGATCTCGAGAAGCCTCTGCTTCGCCGGCTCAGGGATTTCACCGCTGGCTTTAGGCCCAACATTCAATAGGAGGAGGCCGTTCTTGCTGACGTTGTCTATCAGATTGTGAATCAGCATTTTGGCAGACTTGTATTTTACGTTTTGAATGTACGACCAGGCGCCGCCTACCGCGATATCAGTATCCGTCATCCACTTATGATAGGTCAACCGATCCATCCTTCCGAGCTCCAAATCCTCGACGCCGACTCCAGGCGGTAAACCCGGCCTTTTGAATGCGACCCCCACGTCTACGCCCCACTCTTCAGCCCTGTTAAAGTAATAAGCCAGTATTTCCCTTCGATATTTCTCCCGTATGCCAGCTAAACCGAAGTCGAACCATATCAGATCTGGCTTATACTTGTCTATCACCTCCCTGATCTTCGCCTTCCAGAGCTCAAGGAACTCCTCGTTCGGTAGATCCTGCTCCTCCCATCTTATATCGGGTTCCGCATCCTCGTTATGTATGGGCCCATACAGCCCGGAGTATCTCGGATCCGACGTGTCGAACTCCCTCCTCCAATGAGGGAAAAACCACCAGTTCGCAGCGTGATGAAACGCAACCATGAACTTCATGCCGCGTTTCCTGATCGCCTTTTCTAGCTCTCCAACAACATCCATCTCCGGCCCCATCCTCGCAGCGTTCCACTCGTTGACCTCGCTGTCCCACATCGAGAAGCCGTCGTGATGCTCCGCGACGGGACCGGCAAACCGGGCACCGGCCCTTTTGAATAGTTCAGCCCACTCCTCAGGGTCGAATCTCTCCGCTTTAAACATGGGAATAAAATCTTTATAGCCGAACTTTGATGGATGCCCGTAATGTTTAATGTGATACCTATACTGTTCTGTTCCTTCCCTATACATGTTGTAGGGATACCATGTTCCGTTAGGGCCGCATGCAGGTACCGAATAGACTCCCCAGTGAGTATATATCCCAAATTTCGCATTGTCAAGCCACCTGGGCACATCAAGGTGGCTCTTGAGAGAATCCCATGTCGCCT
>CAZCXS010000080.1:0-5303 GCA_964502685.1 uncultured Candidatus Bathyarchaeia archaeon | reverse complement strand
ACGGCGGTGAGAGAGGAAGGCGACGCATATTCTGTTTAGGCATTTCTTAAAGAAAAAGGATACGTGAGATGCGCGGAGACGGTGGTGCTTTATAAAGTATTTAAAGAAAAAATCTGCGGAGCCGGAAAGCGCTTTAGTTATGCTTTTTTCGCGCGGGCTGATTCATACTCTAAGTGTTAAACGATTTAAATATGAACTCGGCCTACACCGTTCTGGAGATGTTCTCGCAGAGGAGAGGGCAACGGGTTGAGGACGTATCTGGATGAGGATGAACTTGAAATCATAAAGCAGAGATTTGATGCTTTTTGGGACCGCGAAGTCATAGACAGGCCTCTCATCAGGATAACCGCTCCTAGAGCTAAAAGGGTGGAGATGAGCCTTCCAAAGCCGGAAAGAATAGAGGAAAGATGGACCAGCATCGAGTACGTAATCAAAAAGGCGGAGGTAAGCCTAGAGAACACGCTCTTCCTAGGCGACGCCATCCCATTCTACATGCCGAAT
This sequence comes from uncultured Candidatus Bathyarchaeia archaeon, assembly GCA_964502685.1. GTDB lineage: Archaea > Thermoproteota > Bathyarchaeia > Bathyarchaeales > DTEX01 > B63. Next base: position 4,802 of record CAZCXS010000080.1, on the reverse strand, counting down.
CTAGGTCCCGACTCCTTCACGGCTTTTCTAGGCGCAGAACTGACCTTCAATTCGGAGAGGACATCCTGGGCTGAACCCTTCCTTGAAGATCTCTCCGGATACGAACCCGCCCTCAGAGAGGATAACAAGTGGTGGAGAATAATGAACGATCTCTTGGATGCCCTCTGCGAGGTTGCCGAGGGAAGATTCATGATCGGGATACCCGACATTCATTACGGCGGGGACTCCCTAGTCGCAACGATAGGCGCCCAGAGATTGATAAGATACCTCTTCACCAGACCGGATGACGTTAAGAGGCTCATAAGAAAACTCACCGAGATCTGCCTCCTCGTCTTCGATCATTACTACGAGAGAATCTCACGCATCCAAGAAGGATCGATCACGTGGATACCCGCCTATTCAAGGGGTAAATTCTTCGCCCTGCAAGATGATTTTTCAGGGCTGGTCTCACCGAGAATGTTCGAGGAGTTCTTCGTCGAAGAGCAGGAGATCCTCTCGAGGCACCTGGACAACTCAATATTCCATCTAGACGGGCCCATGGCACTAAGCAATCTCGACCGCCTACTCCAGATAGAATCGCTCGACGGAATCCAATGGGTACCAGGAGCAGGAGCAAAGCCCATGTCTGAATGGTTAGATGTATGTAGAAGGATCCTCGACGCGGGTAAGTGCCTCCAGATATCATGCATGCCGGAGGAAGTTGATTTTCTCCTTTCCAACCTGAAGCATGAAGGCCTATTCATCTCGACCCATTGCAGATCAGAGAAGGAAGCCCGAGAAGTCTTAAAGATCGCTGAGCGGCACAGCAGGTAAAGCTCAACCTGACGAGAAGACCCTTCTGAAGACACGTTTTAGATACCTTGATTAAGATGAAAAGAAAAACGACCATCATCACCTCTTAAGTCCAATTTCAAACACCCACAAAAAACATCGCGAAAGATATAAAGGAAAAATGCACACACTATCAAATGAACCCCGCCAGGGCCGGTAGTCTAGCTGGCTAGGACGTCGCCCTCACGCGGCGAAGATCGCCGGTTCGAATCCGGCCCGGCCCACCAAGAAGAATCTATGGCTCGTCTTCTTTATTCTGAACGGCGGAGATTACGGCTCTTTCGCAGGGCTGGCTGATATTTTAAGGCCCCTTTTACAGCCTTACTACTATGCTGTTTCTCGCTGCTTCTACGATAGCTTCGGAGATAGCCACATCTATCTTCGCGTCGCTCGGAGGATTCAAGCATCTCGCCTTCCCATCAAGGGCCCTTATGAAGGTTTCTGCCTGTCTCAGAAGGGATGACGGCTGGGAGGAAAAATCGATCTCTTCGACGCCTATATCCCGATATATCTTCACGGCCCGTCTTGAAGGAAAGATTTCAAGCCCCCCATCAGTACATATGAATTTTACGTACTGACTGGGAAATCCCGGCGGTTTTATGTACCCCGCCACGGCTGAATACAAACAGTCATTCTGAAAACGAAGAGTCGCCGCACACATCTCCTGCTCCACGAATCCCTTCCCCCTGTGGAGAAGCTGATTCGCCAAGGCGGAGACCTCCACAACCGAGCCGAGAACCCAGCGAACCGGGTTTATGAAACAGTAGGTCATATGAGTTAAAGGCATCCCGCCGCTCTCTTTCTCCTTGTAATACCAGCTTGACGGAGAAGCGGGGAAGAGCGCAAGGCTCTGAACCATAACTGGTCTTCCAAGAGCCCCGCTTTCTATCGTCTTCTTTGCTTCTCCCCAAACGGCGCTGTATCTCGCATTGTACCCAGCTTCGATTAGGCATCCCTTCCCCTCCGCCCTCCTTTCTATCTCCTCAGCCTCCCTTAGGTTAACTGCCAAAGCAGCTCCAACAAGTATCCCCGGTGCTACGTCTATCCCCCACTTTATGATCTCCGTCTGCGCTCTATGCGGAACCTCTATTAGCAAGGCGTCAGGCTTCAAAGGAGCTATACGATGATAATCATCAAAGGCTTCTGGGGCTCCCAACTTCTGAGCCAACCCTCTCGCATGCTCAATATTTCTCGATGCAACAGCGATGATCTCAGCCTCCCCCGTATCGAGAAAAGCCTTACCTCTCGCAAAGGCCATACGGCCGGCGCCGACAATCCCTATTCTCTTCATAGACCGCCACAACACCCCATAATCGGGTTTCCATACTCTCAGTGGGCAATGAAACAATTAAATGTGAACCTCTAAGCGCTGCAGTTACAGCACCAAGATGTTTCTAATAACTGACAACTATCGAGGCTGTCGAGATCGATAATGATCTTTCCTTTTAGAGTATGGGTATTAGCCTAGGCAGCGGATAGCCTTTCGTCGTTTCCATCTCCACGAAGTGCAGGCGGATCCTCGGCTTCAAGCCATAGAGCAGCAGAGCCCCATGCTTCTGAATCATCTTCAAGTGGATCTCAGCGAATGCATTCAGAATCTCCGAGACTCTTGGATATCCCGGCTTAAGTACCAGAAATAGGAGCCCTCCGGATTCTCTGGTTAGCGTTGCACTTGAGTTAAGCACCTTTACCGTATCATTCGTCCCATAATTAGCGAGAAGCCTATCAACCCCCACAATGCAGAGAAGTGGCCGACGAGTCTCCTTCTGCAGCTCCGCTACGATGTCGAGGCACCTCTGATAATCTTCATCGATGCTTCTCCCCTCGATCTCAAACATATAGGGCCCCTCCTTAGTCGCCGGCGACTTGAAGCTGCAGATTCTCAGCTGACGATTAAGCGAGTCTTTGGATAAGCCTGACTCCAATGAACGCTTCCATACAATGTTATGGTCAACCCCTGATGAGGGAATAACGATAACCCCCGCCCCCTTCGCTAGGAAGTTCCAATATGTAGGGAGGAGAATCAGGTAATACTGTAATATCGACACGTTTCTACCGATCTCGAGAAGCACCGTTGAGCCCTTAGGGTACCCCCCGTCAAGCAGATCATCCAGCTCCCGAGATCCCGTGGAAAACTTCTCAGGCAGATCCGGCAGGGGTCTAAATCTCTCTTTTCTCTCTATCGGCCTCGGCTCGAACGACGTGAAGGCCTCAAATCCATCCTTGATTGTGAATCCAATCTCGTATTCCCTTACTTCTGTTCCCCTCATCTTCAGGATGGATATGTCCCTAAAGAGTCTCTCCTCAAGCCTCTCCACCCTGAGATGTATGACGCCGTCAGCTATGAACTCTTCGATGCCTAATCCTATCCTTTCCTCCCCGAAGGGAACCTCAACTACCATTACAGTTGTGCATCCAGCCTGCTGGACGATTCTGCCTAGAATCATGTGGATGAAGATTCTTGCGTCATGCGGCTTCATGAATGCCTGAGTCAAAGCTGACAAGGAGTCTATTACAAGCCTTTTAGCGTTAATCTTACTAATCTCCTCTAGAATTATCTTTAAAACAGAGGAGACAACCTCCTCCTTCACGGCAAGCATGCTTAGAAATCTGAATCTATTCTCCCTTTCAAGCCTCTCGAAATCGAATCCGAAAGACTTCATATTCTCATAGAAGGCTTCCCGGTTCTCAGCGAAGCTCACGTAGACCCCATTCTCACCGTAATCAGCTACGCCTCGATACAGAAATTGAGCTGAAAATACGGTTTTGCCAGTACCGGGATTCCCAGCTACGAGGATCAAACTCTTCCTGGGGAAGCCTCCCTCAATGACTCTATCTAAGCCGTCCACCCCCGTAGGAACACGGCCCTCACTCAAGCATACTCACACCCCTTAACGTTCTCATTCAACGCCGCCTAAACGTTCTGAAAGGATTTTTGATTATCACGTTAGCCTCCATTCCCCTGAGAATCCCCCTTCAACCCCTCATGAAAGCTGCGAGGACTAACATAAAGCAACAGAGATTTCCATGCCTATTCTATAAAAAATTTAAATAAAATATTTTAAGAAGCTTAAGCAAACGCCGTCAGGCATACAGTTCTTTTTCACATAGAATAATGTTCCAAAGATATATGGAATCCCATATGAGACTGCGTTGCCTCCTCTCTTCTCAAAACGGTGATGCCCGAGTCTTTATATTTTCTAGCAGTTAAAGCCGCGGTAAAACCAGTGCACTCGCTCCGATTATTTAACGCGTTTATTTTCTCAGTCATTTCAACAATTGAAACGTAGACTCGACGAAGCAGAGGTGAAGCTCAGAAAAATCAAGAGTATACTTAGAAACGTGAAATAGAGCGGAAGACATCCTATTAAGTAAACGATTTTAACGGCCCAGCGAGGATTCAGAAGCATAGACAAGGCGATGGCTTACTAATCCTTAGAGACCATTACTTCCGTTGCTTTAATTATGGCTGTCGCTCTGTCTCCCTCTTTGATCCCGAGCTCTTCAACGGCTTCTCGAGTTATGAAGGCTGTTATAACACACGGAGCATCTATCCTTATCTTTACAACCGCTGAAACTTTGTCCTTCTCCACAGAGATGACCTCGCCTTCAATTCTGTTCCTCGCACTGATCTTCAGAAAGAGATTCTGCCAGCCGTACTCATCAAGAGAAGTCTTAGAGAACGCCTTTTTAACCCTCAAAAATTCCTTCAGCAACCTCACACCTGTCTCAGTAAGCCGGGCTCCGCCTCCCCCATCTTTTCCGCCTTTCCGCGTCTTGAGAAGAGGCTCCCCTATCAGGCTTTCAGTCCTTTTGATGAGACCCCAAGCATGCCTGTATGACATTCCCAAAGCTTTTGCAGCGTCACTTAATGTTCCCAGCTCCTGGACTTTCTGCAGAAGCATGAAGAGGCCTTCTCCAAAGGTGTACCTTCCCTCTTCATTCTCAAGCCACACCTTGAAGGCGGGTTT
>CAZCXS010000079.1:0-5305 GCA_964502685.1 uncultured Candidatus Bathyarchaeia archaeon | reverse complement strand
AGTACGGAGCGGACAAGGTATGTGTGCTTCATATATCATTCGAGGAAGTCAACGCATTCTTCACCGCAGCCAGCGAATATGAGGTGCTTTCAACTGTTAAGTGGTATGGAAGCGATGGAACATGCGCGAGCAGTGCGATACTTGAAGACCCCGTTGTACGAGATTTCGCTGTTAAAGTTCAGTATCCATCCACAATCTTCGCTCCAATGGAGTCTGCTAAGTGGGAGATGGTTCGACAGAGCGTCATGAAAATACTTGGAAGAGAACCGGAATCCTACTCCTACGCAGTGTACGACATCGTCTGGGTTTACGCTTTATCAGTCTTAAAGACCGACTCAACGGATCCTGACGCTATTAAAGCGGTTCTACCGGATGTTGCGCGCTCCTTCTTCGGCGCCTCAGGCTACATCGATCTCGATGAGAATGGAGACAGGAAAGCAGGCGATTACGTAATATGGCAGATAGTAAAGACAGACAAAGAATACACATGGAAGATCGTGGGCAAATATATCTACGCCACCGACTCCGTCGTATGGTACTAAACCACAAATCTCCCCTCTTTTTGTGATGAAAGATGCAGGAAATGCTTCGCATTGAAGACTTGACGAAGACCTTCGGAGGGCTGGTCGCGTTAGATGAGATCAGCCTCAATGTAAAGAAGGGCATAATAACTATGCTAATAGGCCCTAACGGAAGCGGCAAGACAACTCTCATAAACTGTGTAACTGGGTTCTACAATCCGGATAAGGGAAAGGTAACGTTTGATGGAAAGGTAATCACAAACTGGCCTCCCCACAGAATATATGAATTAGGCCTAGTAAGAACATTTCAGATCCCGCAGCCCTTCCAGAAACTCACAGTATTAGAGAATCTCCTCGCAGCGTACAGGGGACACCCAGGGGAAGGATTCCTAAAGGCCCCATTCAAAAGGTCATGGATAAGAGAGGAGGAAAAAGCAACGGAGATAGCCTTCCGTTTCTTAGAGATTCTGGATCTAGATCACATGTGGAACCAGCCTGCATCTAATCTAAGCGGAGGACAGATGAAGCTTATAGAAGCCGGAAGAGCGATTATGAGCGGGGCGAAGATGATCCTCATGGATGAGCCGGCAGCCGGTCTTTACCCAAAGCTTGCGCGAGAACTGTTTTATTATTTGACTGAGATGAAGAAAAAACTTGGAGTTACCTTCTTGATTGTTGAACATAGACTTGAGCTTGTTCTTGATTACATTGATCATGTATATGCTATGGCGAGGGGAAGGGTGGTCTCCGAAGGAGAACCTGACAAGGTTTTAGAAGATCCAGTAGTCATAGAGAGTTATCTAGGAGGGTAGCAAAGCGTCAACAGCCCTATCGATTAAGAACATAAATGCAGGTTATGGAAGTCTCCATGTATTATTCGACATTAACACAGAAATAAGAAGCAAAGAAATAACTGTGCTAGTAGGCCCGAATGGGAGTGGAAAAAGTACGCTGCTCAAGACAATCATGGGAATAACGCGGACCTATTCTGGAGAGATACTCTTTAATGGAACCAATATAACGGGGTTTCCGCCCCACATTGTGACCAAACTCGGAATAGCATATTTACCGCAAGTAAATAATGTCTTCGCAAATCTAACGGTAAAAGAAAACCTACTTATGGCCGGCTATGTTTTAAGCAAAGAGAAGGCTAAGGAAAGAGCTGAAGAAGTTCTAGAAGACTTCCCTGTATTGAGGGGATACTTAAAGAGAAAGGCGGGAACGCTCAGCGGCGGAGAAAGACAGATGTTGGCGATGGCGATGGCGATGATGCGGAGACCGCAAATTATGCTGTTCGACGAGCCGACGGCTAGCCTTGCTCCGAAGATCGCATTAGAAGTTCTCAACAAGATAGCCGATTTAAGAGATAATTACGGAATCACAGTGGTTTTAGCTGAACAGAATGCGAGGAGAGCCTTGGAGCATGGGGATCGAGCTATCCTCCTCGTAAGTGGAAGAATATCATATCAGGGGGATCCCAAAGAGCTGCTGGCCCACGAGGATCTAGGTAAGGTTTACTTAGGAATCAAAAAGACCGACTGATCAGGACGCATCAGAACCTTGAAAAGTAATTACGGCTTTGTAACATACATGTCTTCGTAGGCTTCTTTGCCGCCTATACGTTTAGAAAAGGAAGCTAATTGTCTTTTCTCCAGATCCTCGAGAGGAATGCTCGCCTCGATTTTTCTTGCAGATAACCGATTAAGACGTATGGTTTTAGATGCAGAAAACAGTGCGCTATAACCTTCCATAATGGATAATTCATGTGGCATCTTGACATTCCTTGGAGCAGTTGTCTTTCCTTAGAATATCCAGCTCTTAAATGCAGAATATTCGTGTCTCTGATATGCAGATGCTTTTTTGCGCCTAGTCTTTTTAAAAAGTCGTCATATTCGCTTGGAATATCTCTTAGATGTGTGCGCTCCCAAGCCTCTCGTCTGAACGCAAATATCCCTGAGTGATAAGATTCCTTATACGGCGAAATGATGTCAAGAAGCTTTTTGAGAATGTTATCATAGATTTCTCGGATCCTCCATATCAACGAAGCGTCTATCGTCCAATTGTAGTATCTGAAGCTCACCGCATCGTATTTCTTCAGAAACTTCTTTGCATAATAAAATATTTTAGGATCAAGCCACAGATCTGCTCCTAAGTCGAATACTATGTCACCAGTTGTGTGGGAAATTGCATATTCATGATTTTCTGCCACCGCATTTTTCCATGTGGGCTTGCCTTTGAAGAATATCTTGGCTTGGGGGAGATGTTTTCGTATTATCTCTTCGCTTCTGTCGGTTGTGCCGTGATCTATGCTGAAGACAATCTCATCTATCAAGGGCAGACATGGCTTTAACGAGTTTATGAAGTATGGCAGATACTTCTCCTCATTGTACACTGGAATCGCTATTGAGATCATCCATCCCCCGAACCTCGCGGTTTTTCCCTTCGACATTCAAGTCCATTTCCTACATTGAATATCTTGAATGTCCATCTTTCTATTCAAACTTTTCTGTCTCGACTATCAGGTTTTACTGAGCGCCTTCTCCTTTTCTAGAATTTTGCTGCTGTGATAAATTTATTATTCTATGTATGCTTGCAAGTTTGTTTCAACAACACAGTGGATTCCTTGGAATCTCCCTATAGCATCTTTGAGCTTATGATTTTCAGCTACACACTTACCGAATTCTTGTCGCATTGTCGCAATCAGAATGTTATATTCATAATTCTTTTCTAAAACGTGAAAAACACGTTTTAGTCCGGCTCAGCGATTATAATATCATGTCCTAAAGTATCTTCAAAATAAATTTGAATTAAGATCCCCTTTTTTATCTTCCTCGTTAAACTCCAAGAAGCCCGGGCAAATCTTTCAAATTAGAGATCACAGCGAATCTTTTTTCTATTCTGTCCAGATAATATTTGCCGTATCTGTTAACGAGAACCGCATGGCACCCAACATTCAGAGCGGAGTAAACATCATTCAACCTGTCACCGATAACCAGGAATTCTTCAAACTTGCGTTGAGCTGCCGAAACAATTAGAGAGATCTGCTCAGCCCGCGTGGGGGCATCATCCCTCGTAGCAACTAATAGCCCATCGACCCCTATTTTATCAATGATTCTCCTTGCGACATTCAAGCCTTGAAAAGTCATCAACCCGAGCTGATACTTTGAAGAGAGACGCCTCAGCAATTGAGGAGAGTTATCTAGAAACCTAAGCCTATCGAGTGATGCCATCTCGAACTCTTCAATTACATGTGAGATCATCTCGTATTTCTCGGTTCCCCAGAGTTTTGGGTAAAGCTCTAAGAGTGATTTAACCCTTCTTCCGAGAAGGTTCTCGACGCGTCTGATTACTTTATGCCAATTAACGGGAAGTTCAACCAGAGTTCCATCCAGGTCGAAGATTATTCCCTGAACCTCATACATTGCCTTTGCACCGTGAATTGATCGATAATGATACATGGATGAGATTAAATAATTTAATTCGTCATGCCTTCTCATGAACTCCGCTTTTACCGTGCTGTTATCGGAGCTGCTGATCTTTTAGAAGCGCCGATGTCAGGTTTGAAAATTTGCTCGAAAAAAGGCTTAATAAAATATGAGCGTATATTCCGTCGAGATTATAGAGAAGGGATAAATTATGAAAATCAAAGATGTTAAGCTGCATATATTTAAAGTTGAGACACCGGGTTATGTAACGAGTTTTTCCGGACTTTCCAAAGAGACATGGTCTCCCACTTTTCAGTACAGCTTGGTCAGGATCATAACCGATGAGGAAATTGAAGGAGATTATATTGTCTGGTCGGAGATACCCAGCGCAAGACCGCAGTCTTTGGCTGATGCCCTTCGATTTTATAAACCATACCTAATAGGTGAAGACCCTCTGAATAGGGAAAGAATTTGGCAGAAACTAGGTGGGCTTTGGTACGGCCAGAAGGGTCCTGCTTTCGCTGCGGTGGATATAGCCCTTTGGGATATTGCTGGAAAAGCTGCGGGTCTACCTCTCTACAAGCTCTTAGGAGCATACAGAGATAAGGTCAGAGCTTATGCTAGCGGAAATGTCCCGATGAATATCGAGGATATCATACGGATAGCGCGGGAACTGAAGAGAAAAGGGTATACGGCGATGAAGCTCCATCCGATTCCTTTAGAAGCCTGTGAAGCATTAAGAGAAGAATTAGGAGATGAAGTGGATCTCATCTATGACGCCGTTTTTTCTCATACACGTAAAGAGGCCTTAAATGTGGGAAGAGAACTTGAAAAGCTGGGATTCTACTGGTATGAGGCGCCTCTACCGGCCGATGACATTGAGGGATACATTGAACTTTCAAGAGCCTTGGATATTCCGGTTACTGTGGAGCTTATCCGCAGCATCGACTATTTCGAGTATTTACGGAGAGGAGCAGTGGATCTCCTTAGAACAATGTGCGGATTCACAGGAGGAATCACAGAGATGAGGAAAGCCGCAAGCCTATGTGAATTTTTCGGCGTTAACTGGGAACCCCACACTTACGGCGGCACCTTTTATCAGGCGGCTCACCTCCATGTGATACTGGCCTCTAAGAACTGCTTCTTTTTCGAGCTTCCCATCGAGAATGGACAGGAAGGATGTTTTGATGTGGGAACAAAGGATGTCATCAGAATCGATAATCATGGATATGTTCATGCTCCTGAAAAGCCCGGCTTGGGCATAGATTTAGACTGGAAAGAGGTGGAGAGGGGAGTTGAAGTACCTGTTTAGCTAGTAACAGGAAAAAAGGATTTTCTCTTAAAATAAATAAAAAGAAC
>CAZCXS010000078.1:0-5324 GCA_964502685.1 uncultured Candidatus Bathyarchaeia archaeon | reverse complement strand
ATGGTTGAGTTCTACGAGTCTGACTATGTTAACAATCCGGTCGTAATCGGCCAGCACGAGAAGATGGTTGCGATAAACCAAGCCTTAGAAATAGACTTAACTGGACAGGTCTGCGCAGACTCGCTGGGATACAGATTCTACAGCGGTCTAGGTGGACAGGCGGACTTCATGAGGGGGGCGATGCTCTCTAAGGGAGGGAAAGCCATAACCGTCATTCCTTCCACGGCTAAAAATGGAAAGATCTCAAGGATACGTTCTCTTCTAAGCTCCGGAGCAGGCGTCGTTCTTACAAGAGGCGACGTTGATTATGTCGTAACGGAGTATGGCGTTGCTTCTCTCCGAGGTAAGACTATAAAGGAGAGAGCCTTATCCCTAATCAACATTGCACATCCGAAGTTTCGGAATGATCTTCTTGAATGGGCAAAACAGCATCATTACGTCCCTCCGGAAGTCCTACCATTCCCAGAGATAGAATATCCAGAGGAGCTGAAGAGAAACGTCGTCTTGAAGGATGGAAGCAAGGTTCTCCTCCGCCCAATAAAGCCTTCCGACGCCACGATGAAGCAGGATCTCTTCTATTCTCTATCGAAAGAAACCGTGGCAAAGAGATATTTAGGCTCCTTAAAGGCTATGCCTCTTAAACGTATCTGGCCATATGTCGTAGTCGATTACGATAATGAGATGGTGATTGTGGGAACAGTACAGGAGGATGGAAACGAGAGCATAATCGCGATTGGCAGCTACTCTCGGGTGCCGGATACGAATCTCGCAGAAGTCGCTCTCGTCGTTAGGGATGATTGGCAAAATAAAGGTCTAGGCACCATCCTCTTCAATTATCTATGCGAGATAGCAAAGAAATGTGGATTAGATGGATTTATAGCTTGGATGCTAGCAGATAACAGGAGGATGATGCATATCCTCAAAAAGTCAGGCTATCCGATGCGTTACAGAATTGAGGGAGACCTCTATCATGTCGAGATAAGATTCAAGTAAATCCGGGAAAGTCATTCCTCAAACATTTCTATTTTTCGAATTCTGTCTTAATCTTCTCCTTGACCGTAGAGAAATGTTCCACTATAGTTTCAGGGGAGAAGCCGCGTGATAGATAGGCTGAAAATCTCCTTTTATATGCATCTGGATCGGAAGACAACATCTTAGCGTAGTCGCTTATGTGTTGGCCCCTGATTCGATCCTCATCTGGAAGTATCTCCTCGCCGTGGGGAATCTCGACACCAGCGTCGAGGCAGCCCTTCAAAACGGCGAATACGCGTGCGCCCCTCGAAGGAGCTTGGAGACCTATATCTAAGACCGCCTTCTTTACGCCTTTCTCCAGCGCCCTGTATCCGCAGATGAGGCCAGTCAGGTAAGCGGCGGGGAGGCTTTTTAGACTTCCAAGCCAGCCGTACTTCTTTCTAAGCTCGCTTGAATGAGCTGAGGCTATTACTCTGTCGCCTTCAACTGAGGCTTCAACCATCTGCGCTATGATATGCTTATTGGTTTTCCGCGCTACGAGCCTCGGGAGATCGGATAGGACGAGCTTCTTCCTTCTATGGTAGTCTGTTTTTCCCTCTCTTCTTCTGCGGTAAGGAACATTATATGAGGGGCCTCTCGCCATCATCTTCTTCTCCTTAGATTATGCGTATCGATGTAGCGTTCGAGACTTGAGACTGAACGGAAGACTCCGCTTCCAGCCATGATGTAGAGCCTCCGATAGACGCTCTCAGTTATTATGCGCCTATCTCTGAGTTCACGTAGCCTCTTTCTCTGAGCCCTTATGCGGATGATCCACGCCTTCTTTCTGGGTAATCTGGCTCCTTTTGGTCCCTGTCGGCTTCCATGGCCTCTTCTTCTACCCTTCTTCTTTTTCTCTCGGATGATGCGAACTCTACCGCGGCTGATCCCCCTCTCAGGGATCTTCCGGATGGCTTTTTCATGAATAAGCTTTCTAATCTCCTCTCTTGAGATCGCTAACTCAACATCCTCGATTCTTTCCGGATCAATCCATACTCTGCTTTCGCCTACTTTAAGGATCTCCGCGGCCATTCTACGTTGGCTCTTCAAATTCAAACTTGACCCTCCGTGAAGTTGAGATTGTTCTCTATGTCTTTTCTGTAACCGGCTCTTCGAGCTCCCTGAATTCTCTTGGATTCAGGACATGTATTCCCCTTTCTCTAGCCTCATTAATGATCTCGGCTCTTTTTCTATTGCCCACGCAGGATGCTATTCGAATAGCCTCGAGCTCGGGATTAACCTTGTTAAGGTCGTCTAAATTGAATACTCTTACCTCTTTAAACGCGGAGGGGTGTAATCCCCGGGATTCCTTTGGTCCGCGGTACCCGGTGCTGGGGCATGCAGGCCACCCCTTTACTCGTCTACGCATTTTGTTATCTAAGCCGCGTGGTCTCCTCCAGTTCTCCTTGAGCCGCTTGTACCGCCAGCTCTCCTGGCGTCTAAATTCCGGCTTCTTCTGCTTCTCTTTCTTCCTTTTAGCAACCAGTTTTTTCTTTGCCTCTATGTTTCCGCTCATTCTTCGAATCCCTCAATCTTTTCGTAGACGTAGATGCCGTCGAGGAATTTCCGCGGGTCTTTCTTTTTTATCTTTGTTGCCTGTTCAATATTGGCCGCTGTTTGACCGACATCCTCTATGTTTATGCCTTGGACCAGGATATCGTCTCCCTTTACTGTTACTTTAACGTCGCCGACGATTCTCGCTATTCTGGGGCTTCTTTCACCTAGAAAGTTCTCGATTAGAATCTTGTCTCCCTCGATCTTCACCGATATCGGGAAGTGGGCGTATACGATTTTAAGTTTGTAGGTGAATCCCTTCGTGACCCCTTTAATCATGTTATTGATGTGGGAGCATACTGTTCCGACCATCGCAATGGCTTTACGGTGAGACTTATCCGTTGAGACTACTACCTGGTTGTCTTCGATCTCTATTGAGGTTGGAGAGTTAGAGAAATCTCTAACCAGACGGCCCTTTTCCCCTATGACCTCAACCTTCTTCCCGTCTATATTTACCGTTACGCCGTCCGGGATCTCGACTTTTCTAGCTACTATCTGAAGCATCTGCCGAACCTCTCATCAATAAACGTAAGCCAGGAGACTGCCGCCGATCCCTTTCTCTTTAGCCTCCCTGTGCGAGATGACTCCTTGAGACGTTGAGATCACAAGCACTCCTATGTCTCTGGATGGAAGGTAGAGCTTCTCCCACTTCTCAATATCCTTCGCCTTTACATAATATCGCGGTCTAATAGCGCCGCATTTATTTATCCTTCCGAGGAGCTGAACCCTTATCTTTCCTGCACGTCCATCATCGATAAACTCGAATTCCCCAAGGTACCCGTTCATCTGGATTACTCTGAGAACGTTACCTAGGAGCTTAGAGGCAGGCATGATCAGGCATTCCTTTTTTCTTCTGAGCTCGTTATTCATGATTGTCGTCAATCCGTTAGCGATGGTGTCCATTCGCCTGCCACCCCCTACTGATACTTCTTGAATCCGAGGCTTTCAGCTATCTCTCTGAAGCATTGGCGGCAGATGTTAAGTCCATATCTACGTATGATCGAGCCGTAGGAGCCGCATCGTCTACACTGTCTACTACCCTTACCGAACTTTCTCTCCTTCTTTATGTTCTTCTTAGCCATTCTCGACAGCTCCTAGGTGACTTCGATATTGAATTCTTCTTTTATGAATGATATGACTTCATCGGGGGATAATAAATGTTCTGACCCAACCTTGGATTTAGCCCTCCTTCTCCTCTTAACACGGTATCCCGGCCGCTCCATAACAACCGAGATGTCCATGCCTATTATCCCAAGATCCGGAGAATACTTGGTGCCGGGTATGTCTATGTGCTCCTTGATTCCGAAAGAGAAGTTGCCATACTCATCAAAGGACGACTTCGATATTCTGTTATCAACCGCCTGAAAAGCTCGGCTTAGAAACGCCTTTGCCTTTTCCCCTCTCAATGTGACAACGCAGGCTATGGGCTCCTTTCGTCTTATGCCGAAGTCCCTAATCGTCTTTTTTGCTTTTCGGATGCATGGTTTTTGGCCGGTTAGCTCTTCAAGAATCTTCATCGCCTTTTCGAGAGGCTCACCTGATCTGCCTACGGAGGAGTTGATCACAACCTTCTCTATTCTCGGCTTTAACATCGGATTCTCATGTTTCTTCTGCTCAACCGGTTCTGAGGACAATCCTTTAACCCTCCGTTGTTGGCAGGGAGATTCTCGATGTCTTGTCGCCTATGACGAACGCGTAATCCAGTATTGACTGGTAGATCTTGCCATCTTCATCCTCTATGTTCACCAATAGTCTCCTTCTTTTCCTTCCAGGCTGCTCCTCGATTGAAGAGATGACCCCATGCTTACCGATGTTCTTTCCGTCGATGAGTATCGCCAGCATGCCTTCTTCCATCCTTAGATGCTCAATTATCTCCTGGTCTGGAACGCTTATCATCAAAGTATCTAGAGTCCGATACTTGTCCTCCTCAGCTTTAGCGGGGTCCTCCACCCTTATCAGGATGTTCCGTCCGTCATGAAGGTTCAGCTGAACATGACCGCCGCGGACAGTCGTCTTATTCTCAATCCTGCAGAGCTTGAATCCAGCCTCCTTCTCATCTATCGGATATAGGCCCAACCCCTTCTCGGAGGGGAGAATCCGATAATTCGCCTTAAGATCAGGGATGGATACAACATCCATTAGACCCGTGGGGAAACGGTCATCCCGCCTAACCCTTCCATCGACCTTAATCTTCCCCTGAGAGATTATCTTCCTCGCCTCTTTCCTTGTCTTTGCAAGCCCGAGAATCTCACGTACAATGAGCACCAGGGGAATGCAACGATTGATCGGATGCGGGCCGGGTCTAGGCTTAACGGCCCATGTAAACTCCTTTCTATGGATAGGCCAGAATGGAGGGGAAACCTCACGTTTCAGGTGTAAGCTACCACCCTTCTTTCCCATTTTTCATCTCTACTCCGTATCTTCTGAAGATTCCTCGACGCCTTCTTCCTCTTCTTTTTCACCTGGCCTTTTAGGCCGCTCCTTCTCTTTAGATGAGCCCTTCCTCTCTAGGATTCTTTTCCTCCAATCATCCTCGAGGTTAAGTCTGACGATCTCAACCTTAGAGTGATGGATGGGTACAAGCGTCGTTGTCCCATCAGCCTTTTCTCTGGACACCCCGTCAACGTATATTCGATACTTATCTCTGTCTACCCTTGTCACCCGCCCCTCATAGTCTTTATAGTCGCCTCTGAGGATCCTAACGGTGTCACCCGACCTTATTGGGAGAGATCGAATCCCATAGGATTCCCTTAGATCCC
>CAZCXS010000077.1:0-5425 GCA_964502685.1 uncultured Candidatus Bathyarchaeia archaeon | reverse complement strand
GGCATACTTGTATCTCCAGCTTACGCCTATGTCGCGCTTAGCTTCATCTTCAAATATAGTTCCCAGATAAACCTTGCATTAGGAGCCGGACTGCTCGTTTACTCATACATCATCTTCAGATTCTTCTTAAGAAGACTTGAACGCAAAGTCTTAAGCATCGAGATATAATCGTTCAGCATCAAACAAAAAATATATCCGCAGATCCCAATCAGATAATTTGAGGCCATACTTCTATGCAAATGCGTAACAACTCAAAACATCACCAAATTGAGGCAATAGCAGAGGAAATCAGGAATTGCCGGAAATGCAGTCTTTCAAAGACTAGAACAAATGCTGTTCCGGGTGAGGGAGATGCTGATTCCTCTGTGGTTCTGATCGGTGAAGCTCCTGGCTACTGGGAAGACAGGAGAGGAAGACCTTTCGTTGGGGCTGCGGGTAAGGTGCTTGATGAAGCTCTTGAAGAGATCGGTCTTAGAAGAACAGAGATTTTCATAACTAATGTTCTGAAGTGCAGGCCGCCTGGGAACCGTGATCCTCGCTCTGAGGAGATACGAGCCTGTACTCCCTTTTTGGATCGTCAGCTCGAAATAATCAAACCCAGATTCATTGTAACTTTAGGTCGCCACTCCACATCATATCTGTTTTCTAAGATGAATCTGAATTTCTACAGTATAACGAAGGTTCACGGCCAAATATACGAAGCCAGATTCGCTGATTGGGAAAGCCTTGTGATACCGACCTTTCATCCCGCAGCCGCGTTATACAATGTAAATCTTAGAGAAGACCTCATTAACGACTTGCGAGTCTTAAGGAGAAAGATGCAGCAGTTTAACGAATAATCTCTAAGATGTCTTATGGATAAAAAATGGATGAGAGAGCTGTCTTAGCCTTTTTAGGGGATTCGTCAAAATTATGCTCTTTATTCAGTTTTTTCTTCTACGATTTTGTCCATCTGAGGTTCGAATCCAAGCCCGATTTTCCGAGGAGCGTAGAAGTATCCGTCCTTAGGCTCCAGCTTCTCCTTGTTGAAGGCCTGTTGGATAACTGAGTATTTTATCAAGTACTCTATCATCGGACAGACTGTTTGCGGCTGAGAGAAAGTTATGCATTGCGCCGGCTCAGTCCATCCCGCATGCGGAATTACCGGTATGCCTTCAGCTGATGCAAGCGCACAGATCTTCCTCATCTCCGTTATCCCGCCGGCCCAAGTTACATCCATCTGCAGTATGTCTACCGCTTCACGTTTCAGTAGCTCCCTAGCGCCCCATCGAGTATATTCATGCTCGCCGCCTGCTATCGGAATCTCAATTCTTTTGCGGAGCTTCGCATGGCCTTCAATATCGTCCGGCATCAGAGGCTCCTCAAGCCATGCAGGCTCGTATCTTTCAATCTTCTTCGCCATCTTAACTGCATAGCTTATCGTCCAACTGTTCCAGCAGTCAAGCATCAATTCCACATCGTAGCCAACGGCGTCACGAACAGTCTTAACGAGCCTGAGGTTCTCTTCAATTCCTTTCAATCCGCTGCCTGGGCCATGGCGGAAGAACCACTTCATTGCCCTAAAGCCTTTATCGACATATTCTTGGCATCTCCTTTCGATGTCTTTTGGATTCAGAGAGAAACCCAGCATGCTTGCGTAGGCGGGAACCTTCTCCTGAACCGGGCCGCCTAAAAGTCTGACAACCGGTTCTCTCTTAACTTTGCCGATAAAGTCCCAGAGTGCGCAGTCCACAGCGCTTAATGCAATTATCGTTTCGCCTTTCCGCCCATGAATCTGCGACCGATACATGATATCCCATATCTTCTCAACTGAGAATGGATCTTCTCCAAGAATCAGAGGTTTTAGTGATTTTTTAACAATAGATGCTGTTTTATGCGAGATGGGGCCGAAGATTCCTCTCTCCTCGTAGTCCTCAACAAGTATCTCCAAGAATATCCGTTCAAATTGTCCTTCTTCTCCATGTGGAGAAGCTCCCTCTACACGAAATCTTTCATATATGTCTACTGGTCTAACCAATCTCTCTTCCCAAAAGCCCTTCGGGACGATAGGACCCGACCTAAGAGTAAATGTCCTAATGTCTTTAATCTTCATTTAAATCCCTTCTCCTTTTGATAGGGAGATATTTTATAACGATTTTGCTGGGGGGATATTATTTAAAGACAAATGCGAGATATTATCTTCAAGAAGAAGAGTGAGTTGAGATTGGATGTTTATCGGTCTGCTCTCTTCTCCGTTGAGGAACTGGAGTTTTAATGAGCTAACGGACTGGGCGTCGAAGAACGGTTTTAGAGGACTAGAAGTAGCAGTCTCCCCCTACTCTCAGCAGCTGAATGTTGACCGTATTTTAGGAGGCGGAGCTGGCGAAGTCAGACGTATACTCGCAGGTAAAGACTTGGAAATCACTAGTCTTGCATTCTACAGCATAAGAATACTGGAAAAACCTGAAGACCAGAAATTCCTTGAAAAGGTTATTGAAGCTGCGTCTGTTCTTGATGTTAAGGTTGTTTGTACGCTTGCTGGAGGCCCCAAGATAGGAAAAGACAAGAAACAGACTATAACCGAGGATTTTCCAGAAGTATTTGGCCCTCTTGTTGATAAGGCGGAGGCTCACGGCTTGAAAATCGCTCTTGAAAACTGGTTTGCAACAAATCTTCAGGGTTTAGATCATTTTCAAGCGATCTTGAAGGCCGTGCCCAGCGGTGCTTTAGGATTTAACTTTGATCCGTCGCATTTGTTCTGGCAGCAAATCGATTACATAGAGGCTGTTCACCGATTTGGAGATAGAATATTCCATACGCATGCCAAGGATACTGAGATTCTCCCGTTTAAACTCAGAGAGATAGGTGTGCTGGGGCGCGGCTGGTGGAGATACAGAATCCCAGGATGGGGAGACTTGGACTGGACCGCGTATATAACGGCCCTTAAAGAGGTCGGATACGACTATGTTCTCAGTATAGAACATGAAGATCCGTTCTTCAGCCCAGAGGAAGGCTTCATTAAAGGAAAAGAGTATCTACAGAGGCTTCTATAGAATCTGAGACCAACAATTCTCCTTCCCAGAAGCATCATCTCCATTTACTTTTAGGTTTCTTCTCATTCGAGAGATCAGGTCCGTTAGGATGCTGAAAGCCTTGGCGGCATCCTCCATTCTGAGCACTATTATTGTCTCCGTGAAGCAGCTCGCAGTCTCTTCGATGTTTATATGTGCCCTAGAGATCGGATTATAGAATGCAACGATGCATCCCGGAGTGTCAACTATTTCACGGGGACTCTGCACGATAAGAGCTGCGAGATTCCGTTTTTCCCCTAGAATCTCTTCTTCCTTGAAGATCGATCTTACCTCATTGAATATTCCTTCATCAGTGATAAGCGTAAGAGTTGTTGCCCCTTCCAAGACTTGAAAGAAGGCTTCCGGGAAGTCCGCTGATACAAGTCTGGCCTTCTCAAGTGTTCTCCGAGTCTTTTCTACAGATATCTTCGCTACGTCGGTTCTCAAGTTTATTCTACTTTCCGCTACAATCTTCTGATACTCTGTTTTCGGCGTATAGATAGCTCTAGCCCTCTTTACGGCTGTTATTAAACCCGCAATGCTTACTTCTTTTCCATGAATCTCTTCGACTCTGGGTTTAAGTATACGTGCAATGGCGCTGTAGTTCCCGTATCCTCTCGCCAAAGCATCTTGGATCGGAGGGTCATTTTCTATTAAGTGTTGAACGATTTTTGAAATGGACAATTCGGCCAATTTTGGTCACTATAACCGAGATTTGGCATAATCTGGCCAAAAAAGATTTATAAGATTTTCGCTTCCTTTCAGTGAAAATCAGTCTGGAGCGGAGATAATTGACGAGAAAGATCGTGCTTGCATATTCAGGCGGATTAGATACCTCCGTTCTGCTAAAGTGGCTTCAGCAAAAATATGATGCAGAAGTAATAACTGTCACCTTGGATGTCGGGCAAAAAGAAGATCTCAAGCCGATCGAAGAGAAAGCAAAGAATCTCGGAGCCATAAAGCATTATTCAATAGATGCAAAGGAAGAATTCGTTAAGAGATACGTCTTTCCGGCTATAAAGGCTAATGCGCTCTATGAAGGGAAATATCCGGTTAGCACGGCGCTTTCAAGGCCATTAATAGCTGAAAAACTTGTTGAGGTTGCAAGGAAAGAGGGCGCCGATGGAATCGCACATGGATGCACAGGTAAAGGTAATGATCAAGTACGGATCGAGGTCTCAGCGAAGGCGTTAGCCCCAGATATTGATGTAATCGCACCTGTAAGAGAGTGGAATATGACAAGAGACGCGGAGATAGAGTTTGCTAAGGCAAATGGCATCCCGATTCCCGTAGACGTTGACAAGCCGTACAGCGTGGATCAGAACCTTTGGGGCCGATCAATCGAATGCGGCATCCTGGAACATCCGGATGTTGAGCCGCCGGAAGAAATTTATGAATGGACAGTCTCGCCAGAAAAGGCGCCGGATGAACCTGAGTACCTGACTATTAGATTTGAGGATGGAGTTCCTGTCGCTGTGAATAGCGAAGAGATGGACCCTGTCGCTCTCGTTGATGCGGTAAACGATGTGGCTGGTAAGCATGGAGTAGGCCGTATAGATCATATAGAAGACAGGCTTGTAGGGATCAAATCCAGAGAAGTCTACGAATGCCCAGCCGCCATGGTTATAATTGAAGCACATAAAGATCTTGAAAAGCTCGTGCTTACGAGGCATGAGGTCTCATTCAAACAGCAAGTAGATGCTTTATGGAGCACGCTTGTGTATACTGGCCTTTGGATGGATCCGCTGAGGGAGGATCTCGATGCATTCATAGAGGCAACCCAGAAACGGGTATGCGGCGAGGTGAAGATCAAACTGTACAAAGGAGCTCTTCATATAGTGGGCCGTTCATCTCCTCTCTCACTCTATGATTTGAACCTTGCTACTTACAATATTGAATCAAGATTTGATCAGTCCTCCTCGGCTGGATTCATCGAACTTTGGGGTTTACCGACGAGGATGGCAAATGCCCTTAAGAAGTCGGGAGAAAAACGCAGTGTCTGAT
This sequence comes from uncultured Candidatus Bathyarchaeia archaeon, assembly GCA_964502685.1. Taxonomy (GTDB): domain Archaea; phylum Thermoproteota; class Bathyarchaeia; order Bathyarchaeales; family DTEX01; genus B63. Next base: position 371 of record CAZCXS010000077.1, on the reverse strand, counting down.
CTTCTAAGGAAGGGAAGGCTGAAATCCGCAAAGAAGGATGTTATATTATTCACTTCTTCTGCAAAGGACGATGAGAAGATACTGAAGCAGATAATTGACATAAACAGAGCTCACGTAATGATGCTCGTAGAGAGCGGGATAATAAGCAAGGAGCATGGCGGAAGGATCCTTAAGGCTCTAACCGGACTGGAAAAGAAGGTTAAGGTAAAACCTGAACATGAAGATGCACATGTAGCCATAGAAGAAGAGGTAATCAAGGCTGTTGGAGCGGAGATTGGCGGAAACTTAAACCTTGCCAAAAGCCGAAATGATCAGGTTGCCACAGCAATAAGGATGAAGCTCCGCCGAGAGATTCTTAAAACCGCGGAGTC
>CAZCXS010000076.1:0-5448 GCA_964502685.1 uncultured Candidatus Bathyarchaeia archaeon | reverse complement strand
AGAAGCTTGTTCGTCTCATTCAACGTTCCGAAGCAGCCGTTGCAGAGGGTCAAAAGATTCAATTTCCGCTGCTCCGCCAAGCATAGGTTCCTCGCCGCCAAGGAAAGCGCCAGCTCGTAATTCACGGGGGCTATGGGGAACCCGCAGCAGTTGAAATCAGGCATCTCTACTAGCTTTACACCCAGCTTTTCCAGGACCTTTCGGGCTGAAATCTCGTAGCTCGCAAGTCTATACGGGATCAAGCAACCCAGATAGAAGAGATATTCAAGCCCCGCCATCTCAATCACACACCTTTACCTCAACCTTTTCGAAGCTCTCCGCTGACTCGAGAATCTCTGAGAAGCCTGCCGCCTCAAAGAGCTTAGCGAGATCTTCGACCTTCGATTTTGGAAGAGGAGGTAAGCCCTCTGCTTCTCTTCTTTTAAGCCTCGACATCGGCATCAAATATACATATCCCGACTTCAGAATATTCGAAGCGAAGGTTTTAAAGACGCTGGGCATCGTTCTTCTCTCCTTGACAGACATGTTACGAAGAGCCCGAACGATGCTTGAAACCTCAACTCCCTGTGGGCAGTGATCTATACATGTGAAACATGTCGTACAGAGCCACAGCTCATCATTCGAGAGGAGACGATCCTTCAAGCCGAGCTGAACCATCCTCGCGATCTTTCTAGGCCTATAGAAATCAGAGAACCTCGCGATCACACAGTCAGCTGTGCATGTGCCGCACTGGAAGCATAGGTGGATTCTCTCAGTCCCAGGCATCTTCATGATCTCGTACTTGAATTTAGGGTCGATCTTCTCGATGTTCATTATTTTCTGAGATTCAGTCCGAGCCTCAGCCAATCCTAAAACACCCGGCAATGAAAGATTGATAAGTAACCGTGACGAAGTTAAATAAGGATTATGGTATAATCATATCTGCGTGCCGCAGGCTTTTAAGGGCGACGCACCGTTTAAATCCATCCAAGAACCTTCTTTTACATGAGCCATACCCATGAGGTTACTCAGCCGTGGAGAAAGAATCCAACATTACATCGCCATCACTAAAAATTCAAAAGATCCTCCATCGTCAAGGATACAGAATAGTCGGAGATCACTCCCACAGCGCAGTTAAGATCTGCCAATGGACGAAGGAAAGCCTCCGGAACAACCGAGTCTGCTACAAGGAGCTTTGGTACCCGCCGGTTGAGAGCCACAGATGCATGATGATGACCCCATATCTGGGATGCAACCTTCACTGTCTTCATTGTTGGAGACTCCATTCCGGCGACAGACCGGACCTCAGATGGAGAGAGTTCCCTCTGGAAATCGAAGAGTTCGATGAACCCGCGGAGATAATCGACGAGGCGATAAAGCAGAGAAAACTCCTGCTTTCAGGTTGGAAGGGGAACCCTAAGGTCGATAGGAGAAAATTCGAGGAGGCTTTGATTCCTACAATGATGACTATGAGCCTCACCGGCGAGCCGACTCTCTATCCTATGATCTCGGAGATGATAAGTGAAGCTGAGAAGAGAAACATGATCACTTTTCTCGTGACGAATGGAACGATGCCGAAAGCCCTGGAACAAATGGATAATCTTCCTTTCCAGCTGTACATAAGCATCCTAGCCCCGAACCGGAAGGATTACATTCAGCTTGCAAGGCCTCTCATTAAGGACGCTTGGGAAAGACTGAATATGACCCTTGAGCTGCTTCCAAGCTTAGATACGCGGAAGGTTCTGAGGCTAACGATGATTAAAGGATGGAACATGACCCACCATGAGGATTATGCGAGAATAGTGGATAGGGCTCAGCCCGACTTCATCGAGGTTAAGGCCTACGAGTGGGTGGGGGAAAGCCAGAAAAGACTCCCTAAAAGCGCAATGCCCTACATGAGCGATATAGAAAACTTCGCTGAAAAGATATCCTTGCTTACTGGATACACGATAAGAGGAAAATACAAGCCGAGCGGAGCTGTTCTCTTAACGGGATAAACGAATAATTTTAAAAGTTTCATTTTTACCTCTATTTTAGGTATCCTTAAATAATCGCGCTTTGATTATGCCTTTTGCAGGTGCGACCAAGTGGCAAAGACCATCATGACTGAAGCTCGATCAGGATCGATTCCGGATGAGCTCAAATTAATAGCTGAACAGGAAGACGTAAGCCTTGAGAGGTTGAGGAGGAGACTAGCAGAGGGAAGGATCATAGTTCCCCGGAACCTACGTAGATCCGGGAAGGTCAGGATCTTTGGAATCGGAGAGGGCTTATCAACGAAAGTTAACGTTAACATCGGAACAAGCGCAACAGTATGCGATTTAGAGATGGAGAAAGAGAAGGCCCGCATAGCAGTTGAATACGGCTCTGATACGATAATGGATCTGAGCACAGGGGGAGATCTGGACAAGGTAAGATCCGAATTGATGAAGGCCTCGGAGCCTCTGCCCTTCGGAACGGTGCCGACATATCAGGCGTGGATAGAAGGCGTACAGAAGCACGGAGGGCTTCCATCTGAGGATCTATTCTTCAACGTGATTGAGAGGCAGCTCAGGGACGGCGTAGACTTCATGACGATCCATGCGGGGATCACACATAAACTCGCAAGGATAACGGTTAAAGGCAAACGGATAGCGCCGACCGTAAGCCGCGGGGGAGCGATGCTGACCGCTTGGATGCTTGAAACGGGGAAAGAGAATCCCTATAATGAAAAATGGGATTACCTCTTAGAGATGTTCGCAGAATATGATGCTGTGATCAGCTTAGGAGATGCTTTGAGGCCGGGGGCAATAGCCGACGCGCATGATGAGCTTCAAATATCAGAACTGACGAACTGCGCTAGGCTTCTAGAGGCAGCAAGAAAGAAAGGCGTCCAAGTAATGATTGAGGGGCCGGGTCACATGCCGATAGACAAGATAGCCGCCGACGTTAGGCTCATGAAATCATTAACTAAGGGAGCGCCATACTATGTGCTTGGACCCTTGGTAACCGACCTCGCCGTTGGGTATGACCACATAGCAGCAGCGATAGGAGCAGCGATCGCAGCCGCTGAAGGAGTCGATCTTCTCTGCTATTTGACCTCTGCGGAGCATCTAAGCCTTCCAAGCCCTGAGCAAGTGAAGGAGGGGCTAATAGCATCGAGGATCGCTGCTCACGCCGGCGACATAGTTAAGCTTGGGGATAAAGCCTCGAGGAAGGATAGGGAGATGAGCTTAGCCAGAGTGTCTCTAGACTGGGAGTCCATGTTTAAGCTCAGCTTCGATCAGGCTAAAGTCAGGGAGGCTTACCAGCAGTTCGGCGTGAAGATCGAGTCTTGCGACATGTGCGGTCCTTATTGCGTCTTTCTTGTTCTTAATAAGTATTTAAGAAAGAGCAGGAAGCAGTAGCGTTATTTACGACGTCTCCCAATAACGACAGAGTCCAATAAAGGCAACATCCCTATTGGGAAAGGGAGAGATTACGACTTCTTTCTCCTAGAAGGAATAAAGAAGCCGGCGTCTTCGAGTTTAATGTTTATATCTTCTCCCCTTCTTACAAAGAGGAAAATTAACGCGTGAAGGCGGATGCGGTGTCCATTCTAATACAGCGTACGCGATGGTTACTCTTCGTCTGTTCCATCACGCACACATTTATCCATGTATTCACGATGATGCATACGGCGCTCATACCCGTCTTCATAAGGGAATTTAACCTTACAATATTCGAGGCGGGATTGCTCGTATCGATACCGCAGGCTATCTCCGTCTCTATCAGCCTACCATACGGATTAATAACGGACAGGATAGATCCGCGGAAGCTCATAATCCTAAGTCTACTCATGTCAGGCTTCTCAGGGCTTGCCGTAAGCCAGGCAAGGAGCTTCTTTGCGCTTCTCTTGCCGCTGTCCTTCATACCGTTATCGTCAACAATCTATCATCCACCGGCACTAACCGTAGTAAGCGAACTCTTCTCAGAGGAGAAAAGAAGCAGGATTCTCGGAATTCACGCAGCCGGAGGAACAACAGGCGTCGCTATAGGCCCGATCACTCTCGGGATAATCATGGAGAGATTCGGCTGGCGCTTTTCCTATCTAATCTGGTGCGTACCCGTGCTTCTTTCAACATTGCTGTTGCTGAGCCTTCCAGGCGTAAAGTCTGCTACATCTAAGGAAAGAGCGGCTGAAGAGGATAGGGGCATAGCGGAAGAGAGTAAGGATTCGAGCTCAAAGATGGTCAAGCGCGGCTTTTCACTTCTCCTCTTAGCGATGGGTATAAACAGCATAGGACAGCGAGCCCTATCAGCATACATGACTACTTATTTAGTTTCTATAAGAAGACTTTCAGAATCCACGGCAAGCCTACTGTATGGGCTCAGTCCATTCGTCGGAATCCTAGGCTCACTGATAGGTGGATATCTCGGCGACCGTCTTGGAAATAAACGTTGGATATCAGCCGCATACGTAAGCAGAATTTTCGTCTACGCAGGCATCTGGCTTGGACCATTATGGACGCTTGTGGCCGTATATCTTACAGGCGGATTCTTCGGAGTGAGCACTCTAGGGCCATTAACATCCCTCGTTGCAAGGTTCTCGCCTAAAAGGAGACGCGGCCTCGCATACACGATCTTCATGTTGCTTCCCAGTTTAATGGGTTCGATTTCTCCGCTGATCGCCGCTAAGTTGATCGAGTTATATGCCATTACCAGCTTATTCCCATTCGCAATATTCTTGACGTCGATCACCATTCTTCTTTTCCAGATAATTTAAGGAGAAATTGATGTATCCAGCAGAAAATATTATTCAGCCGATTTAACCGCATCGTCAACGATTATTTTTGAATGCGAAGGCTATGCATATCGCAGTTTGAAGGAATAGGATGTCGCAAGACGCAAGATCGTCGTGAAGCTTGGTTATTTATTCGCGGAACTTAAGAATTCGCTAGCGGAGCATCCTCAGAGGAAAAGACGGCTGAGACTCGAAAATCTTATGTGAGATTTTTGACTCTTAAAGGTATGCATCATCAGGAATTGAAATTGATATCCGCAGCGAAGAAAAAAGGGTGGCATCAATGAGAATCGTGATGTTAGGCCCGCCAGGTGCGGGGAAGGGAACGTATGCTTCGAGACTAACTGTGAGGCTTGGGATTCCCCACATATCGACTGGCGATATGGTCCGTGAGGAGATAAAGAAGCAAACCGATCTTGGAAGAAAGATCAAGGAGTACAGCGATAAGGGAGCTCTTGTCCCGGATGAAATAATCATCAGGCTACTCGCCGAGAGGCTTGGAAAACCAGACTGTGACGGGGGATTCATACTCGACGGGTTTCCCAGAACTATAAGCCAAGCTGAGGCCCTCGAGGAGATCGCGAAGATCGATCTCGTCATAAATCTGAATGTTCCCGACGAGATCATAATCACGCGTTTATCGAATCGTCTAATCTGCAGTAAATGCGGCGCCATATACAATCTGCTGACGTTGAAGCCGAAGAAAG
>CAZCXS010000075.1:0-5482 GCA_964502685.1 uncultured Candidatus Bathyarchaeia archaeon | reverse complement strand
AAAGAACAGACATGTGAAACCCATATTCCATGTATCTCTAAATCGGGAACAGGCACAATATAATATTTAGCCGGGTCTATGCCTGCCTCGGTAAGCGCCAGTCTGACCATGGTCATTCTCTCTCCTGATGTGAACGGATTTTTCAATGTATGGCTTTGGAGGGCGCTACCGATCATTATTATGATCTCTGAAGCGTTGCTTAGTACATGCTTAACGGCTTCAAGATGACCTGAATGGAAAGGCTGAAAGCGACCTGGATACAGAGCCCTAAAATATTTTTTCTCAGCGGCTGAAGAGCCTTCCGGATTCCGCGTCTTTCTCAACCCCTTGTCTTTGGTTGACAAGAAATAAACTTTATAATTTATTGTTTTTGATTCAAATTGGTTTATGCTTTTAAGATGCCATCTATCGCTATGTTTCTTCCAGCAAATCAGTGCCGTACCTTTCCTTCTGTTTTAGGTCGCTTGTTCACTGAAAGATCATGAATGGATAAAACATTGCAAAAGGCTTTTGAGTTTTTAACAAAGAAGAATTGAGTATGTCGGACGTTTCGGAGGATAAACGGATGGTTAATATATCAATCATAGGCGCTGGAAGCGTCGTATTCTCGACTAGTTTCATACGTGACCTATGCGTGACTGAGAGTCTTTGGGGTAGTAAAATCACGCTCATGGACATATCAAAAGAACGGTTGAGCATGGTTCATAATCTTGCTGTTAGATACATGAAGGAAACGAAAGCCAAACTGAAGATAAGGATGACCATGGACAGAAAAGAAGCATTGGAGGATGCCGACTTCGTCATCTGCACAGTGAAGGTAGGTGGCTATCAACCGATGGAGAAGGAACGCGAGATCGCAGAGCGTTACGGCTACTACCGAGGCATAGGTGATAGAGTCTGCGACTATTACGGCGGATTCGGAGCTTATCATCAACTGAGATTCTTCTTGGATCTTGCAAGAGACATGGAGGATACGTGTCCGGATGCATGGCTAATTGAGACCGCGAATCCGGTCTTCGAAGGCACAACTCTAATCTCCAGAGAGACGAAAATCAAGACGGTTGGAGTTTGCCATGGACATTTGGGCTATGTAAAAATAGCTAAGACTTTAGGGCTGAGACTTAAGGAGGTCAACGTGGAAGTAGCTGGCTTTAATCACTGCGTCTGGATGACTTCCTTCTTATATAAAGGCAAAGATGCCTACCCGCTTTTAGACGAATGGATCGAAAAGAAAGCTGAGAAGTACTGGGAAAGCAAAGAATTCTTGGAGGAGCTGCCCTGGAAAACTGAACAGATGTCCCCCGCGGCTGTGGATATGTATAAACAATTCGGCCTCTTCCCGATCGGAGATACCGTTAGAAGCGTCTCTCCTTGGTGGTACCACGTGGATTTAGAGACGAAGAAAAGATGGTTCGGCCCCACCGGTGGATTTGATTCTGAGATCGGATGGTCAATTTACCTCAAGCGTCGAGAGGAGAGGCTGAAAAAGATGCGGAGATTATATGAAGATCGGTCGGCTTCATTGACGAAGGAGTTCCCTCCTGTGATGAGCGGAGAACAACATATCCCCTTGATTGATTCCATCGCAAACGATAAGGAAAAAATTCTTCAATTGAACATTCCGAACAGAGGCGTTATACCAGGCATACCCAACGATGTAGTTGTGGAAATTCCGACGGTTGTAAGTGGAAGAGGCATTCAGGGAATACACATTGGCACGTTGCCTAAGCGGCTCATGATGTATGTCATGATCCCTCGAATGCTGAGAATGGAACGAATACTACAAGCATTCACGGAAGGAGACAGGAAAAGTTTGGTTCTGATGCTTATGGATGATCCTAGAACCGAATCGTACGAGAAAGCTAAGAGCTTAGTTGATGAATTACTGGCACAGCCGTGGAACACTGAAGCAGCACATCATTATCAGTAAAAGAAACTATACGAAGACCTGCTTTGCGAAGCGTATAAGTTTTAGAAAATAACATGAATGCTTGTTTAGGGATGGTTAAAGAGAAAGACGCTCTTAAAATATAGGCTCGAAAATTGAGGTGGTTATTCCGGGCTCTTTATTTTTCTTATAAGCCAGACCATCTTCTTCGCGAAGTTTCTCGCAGTCGCCATGCCCTCTTTATCTTTTGATACCTCTCCCTTTTCTCTTCCGAAAGCGATGTTCCAATATGTTGATCCTGGAACGATCATTCCCTGATGTAGGAAGAAGAATAACATCTCAGCGAATGTGAAGTTTTGCCCAGCTCTCCTCGCCACAGCCATCGCTCCGCCTACCTTATTCTCGAAGACCCTGCCCTTGGCGATTGATACGTATCCCGCTCTGTCGATAAGAGCCTTAATCTTCGGGGTTGCTGAGCTGAAGTAAACCGGTGAGGCTAGGATTATACCATCAGCCTCAACCATTTTCTGAAAGATCATCTGGAAATCATCCTTTATTCGGCACTCCTTGGTCTCTCTGCAAGACAGGCATGCATCACACGGGTTCACCTCTTTATCAGCTAATCTCAGCAGCTCAGTCTCGGCTCCCTCTTCCTCAGCGGCTTTCAAAGCCTCAGCAACAAAGAGCTCTGTGTTTCCTCTGATCCTGGGACTTCCAACAATACCTAGAATACGGATCATCCAGTCCACCTCAATATCCTTTTAACAATCATGATTAAAAGCCGTTTAAAATTAAATTATTTATCGTGCAGATTGCAATCTTGAGCGTTTATCTTGCTAGATGCTTCTGAAGCTCATCTTTGTTAATTTCAACACCTATCCCGGGCTTATCCGGAACCTCGATGCATCCATCCTTTATCCGAATCGGCTCATCCAGTATGGAATCCCTCCATGGAACATCCGCCCATTGATACTCTAAAACCGTAAAGTTCGGAATAGAGGCACATATCTGCACAGTCGCCATTGTAGCGATAGGCCCATACATATTATGCGGAGCTACTGGAATATGATAAACCTCAGCCATCGCAGCGATCTTATAGAGCTCCATCACGCCGCCTACATAGGTCAAGTCAGGCATTATTATGTCCGCTGCTTGAAGCTCGAATAGTTCACGAAATTGAGGCCTTGTTAATGTCTCACCCGAGCAGATGGGTGTTTTTATCTTAGACGCGATCTTCGCCATCGTCTTTATGTTTCCTCCGTGAAGTGGAACAGGGTCCTCTATCCACATCAGATCGTACGGCTCAAGCTTTTCAGCTAGTGCCAGAATTGTGGGAGGATTAAACTCTCCATGAGTATCTACCGATAAGTCCAGATCATCACCTATGGCTTCTCTGACAGCAGCTACCATCTTAACAGTAAAGTTGAGATCTTTTTTATCCGGCTGTCTATTTATCCTATGCATTGAAGGTAAAGGCCCATCGATATCCATCTTAAGCGCGGTGAACCCCTCGCTGATGACCTCCTCAGCCTTCTTCGCGTAATCCTCCGGTCGGTATTGAGCTCCTCTGAAGAACCCGTCTACATAGACCCTTATTCTTCTGCGACAACGTCCACCTAGAAGTCTATATAACGGCACATTGAGGCTCTTTCCAACAAGATCCCAGAGAGCTATCTCTATCCCGCTAACGATTGGATGAGCCCCTTGCTTCGAGATCCCAAGAAATAGGCGTATTATATCTGAGGGGTCCTCACCAATGATTTTCTTCTTAATCTCGCTTATCGCCTGGAAGGCTCCTTCCCTAGGCGTGGATTCGCCGAAGCCTGAGATTCCTTCATCAGTAAGGATCTCAACGAAAACCCAAGGGTACCTCGGCCATCCTCTTCCTTTAACCTTGTACGTTACAACATCTGTTATCTTCATAGATCGTGAACCTTCCTGAAAATCCCACTAGCAAATAATACATTACTTATCCATAAGGTATAAAATTAATAAATGCATGAATCAGAGGCCCTATTTGGAGTAATTCGGTTAAAACTTGAAAAGACTATCATGCCTGTCTATTGATCAATATCGAATGATTCGGGAAGTGGCACTTGCATTGAAAAAATAGACATATACAGTAGATGCGCATTTCTGCTCGTGAATGTACAAAAATGCACATGCTTTATAAAAGAAAAAATTTCTCGGACATAAGAAGCAGCTATGCCCGTCCCCATTTTGCATATGCATCTTCAAAGGACATCCCGCGGGCAAGATCCTCACGCATTCCCTGCTCCCTACGCTCGATTTCCTCGGCCTTTACAAGCACATCCATCGCGATCTCCTGTGGAACAATGATCACGCCGTCCGGTCCGCCTACAACCCAGTCGCCGGGATTTACGCGGACTTGACTTGTAAGCGTGCCGGGCATCGCGATTGGTATATTTATCGCGTTAATTCTCCAACGTTTCGCAGATTCAATAGGCGATGTGCCACGTGCGCATACAGTATAGTCCGGAATGATCTCTAAACCTAAGTAGTCTCGGATATACCCATCTATGACTATTCCCCGCGCCCCTCTCTGCTTCAAAGCCCAGCTTGTCATCTCCCCAAACTTTCCAGTATGCGGTTCTCCACCCGTCTCAACAACGACAACGGCGCCCGGAAAGACCTTTTCCTTTAACTGTTGAAAATAGTTAGCTCCTCCACCTTCTTTCTTGAAATCCTCGGGTGTACGTGGATCTCGGCTTCCTCGAACAGTGACAGCCACACCTGCTAGATGTTGCTTGGGAAAGAGTGGCCTTATACCCAGATCGAGGCATTGATTGGGATATCCCATACTATCCAGCGCATCATATAAGTTTGCAATGCGAATCTTATCCCATCTTGCTTGTAGCTCCAATATCGAGAGCCGCTTCTCTTGCCTTTCCGTAACATTATTATTCATTTCCAATCTGTACCACCCTTTTCTACATTTGGCCGGATGACCATTCATAAATGCTTTACGATGAACAACATTCACATCACGTAAAATGTTTATGGTAGAGCCTTCAGACATGTCTTAGTTAACGATTTTTCTCTCCGGATTTTTAAACAATAAAAATCTGTTCGGGATTTGACATGCGAGAACGGCAAATTTTATTAGATAAGTTATAACTTGAATATTAATGGTGACAAATTTGATATCACTCGCAGGGTCAATTTCAGAGCTCAAAAGTCTAAAAACTGAGACCTTGGAAGGTACGAAGATAAACCGTGGGACAACGCTTGTGAAACGTGGTTTTGCTCACATGTTGAAGCATGGAGTCATCATGGATGTTACTAATGTGGAGCAAGCTCAAATGGCTGAAGATGCCGGTGCTGTAGCCGTTATGGTCTTGGATAAGCTTCCATACGATGTTAGAAAGGCAGGAGGTGTAGCTCGGACAGCTAGCCTAAAAGCGATTCAAGACATTTTGGATCATGTTACTATCCCGGTTATGGCAAAGTGCCGTATCGGACACACGTACGAGGCGAGAGTTCTAGAGGAAGTAGGAGTAGACATGATTGATGAATCCGAAGTTCTAACACCAGCCGACGAGAAAAGACATATCTGGAAATGGGACTTTACAA
>CAZCXS010000074.1:0-5485 GCA_964502685.1 uncultured Candidatus Bathyarchaeia archaeon | reverse complement strand
GGAGTTCTCCAGATTATGAGTCTGGCGCCCAAACCAGGCTAGGCTACCCCGGCGGCGATCCGCGCGAGACCCAAATAAGCAGATTAAAAGGACAATTATAAATACTTTGGTTGGATTTTCTACTAGATCTATGATTGTTAAGGCCTCTTAGACAGTGGAGACCTTGACCCATTACCTTCGGATTGGCTGTCGGGATTAACATGGTCTTCCAAGAGTTTTACGCCGTTTTTGCCGAACGTAGACCCTCCATCTATTCCGATGAAGGGCTTGTGTCTTCCAGATGAGGCTGAAGATGGAGCACCTAATCGATTTTTAAAGAAAGCCTCTATTAGCCAGAATTATCATTTACAGCTTTGAAAGGGCATAAAGCTTTTTATGGCCTTCTTTAACTTAGCCAGAACACAGGTCATTAAGAGACCTCAGAGATCCGCAAATTCCTCATATAACTGTTCATAGTCTTTGATCGAAGTTTGGGGAAAACTAATACCTTCCAAAAAATGAGTGTCTGTATGAACTCTATTTTCTATTTTAATAGAAAATCATAAAAAGTAGCTGTTTTGCCGCCCAAAACGGTAAGGCTTTCTGATGAGATTTTCTACATAATTCGATTTATCTCTAAAGTCCCTGTGACTTTCATTCCTTCTTGATTAGCTTATCAGATACTTCTTTGCTTGTCTATATTATCCTTGGTTCTACAAAGTCCTCCTTCATTTCTCGGGGGAGGACTCGGACGTTTCCATCCTTATCACAGAGATAGATGTAAGATTCCGACGGCTTCCTAGCATGTCCATCAGCCCATATGGCGTAGAAATCGGGATGGGGATTAACTGGACGTCGCGCATAGGTGTGGTTCCGTTCGCTATTCTTTGTAAGCTGTCTTATTTTTTTCCAACTCTTCCCCATGTCTTTGCTTATCCATATAACCATTTCACCGCCTGGATTATACGGCTGCGGCCCTGGTTCTGTAGGGGCAATTATTCGCCATGTGCCGTCCTCTTCGATGTAAAGAGAACCCATATCATAATTATTGTCTGATGTCATCGCTGGTTTTATCTCCCATTTATTCCCTGTCCAATGAGCGATAGTCCATATCCGTGGATCGCTTTCCGGTCCAGGTTTATATCCCCTGCTCGTTATGAAAAGAATCACTGGCATTCCATTCTCGTCGAACCGTATGTCTTTCAGGTAAACGTTAAGTCCTTCCTTTCGATAATTGTGAACAAGTGCCGGATTATTAATTTCCTTAAGCGGCAACGTAAGTATCTCTCCATCAACCGTCTGCCATGTTTTACCGAAATCATGGGTTTCGATATAATATAGATTGGTACGCCAGTTCAGCCCCTTTCCTTCAGGATGAAAATTGAATGCAGTACTTGCCTTCTCTTCGGAAACGACGGAGATTTGGTAATGTCCCTCATCGATTGCAGCTAGTCGAATCCATTCTGACCATCTGATTCCATCGGAACTTGTCATGAAGCAGATAGTACGCTTTGCAGGATAATCATAATAAGTGAAAAAACAGAGAAACCCCTTCTTCGAACAATGCCATACTTGCATATAGGAGAAGTTAGTCATCGGAACCGGCTTCCCATTCTCTAACCTTGTCGGATTGACAAGTTCAAATTCATCTATGTCGTATGGTTTCTTGCTTCTGTGAATGTAAGACGGCCTCGATCTGCCATGGGAGGTGGAAAAGATCCAAATATAACCTTGATCGTCTACTGATATCACAGGATTATCATGCGCATCATCTGTTTTCTTGTCGAGAAGTATGGTCGGTCGCGGCACCATTCCCGTCTCATGATCATAGAATGAGACCATATGGAGTAGTTTCCTGTAGCTATCTTTCGTTGTCCCACCGTAACAGAAAAAAGTCTTATTTACTTCCTCGCAGTAAACTGCGAATGGTTTATGCTTGGCACAATAAGTACCAAGTCCGCCACTATATTTGTAGACGTACTCATCATAAGTTGGTTGGTTCATATACCATATGCCTCGATAGCCATCATCCTTAGCGTTGATAGTTACTAAATTAGTGTCCCTTTCGTTTTTTCCGGAAAAAGGCGCTGACAACCGTCATCACCCATTACTTGTCTCGTTTGGTTTTGTAATACAATTAATAATATTAAACTAACAAAGCATTAAAAATTCCAGCTTAGCTTTCAATTAATTGATTGACTTGCCTTTACGACTTTCTGAAAAAGATCATTCTCTTTTGAAATCTCAAATTATGATGACGGGAGAACGAATTTTGCGGCTTTTATTGCCTGAGGCTTTCAAATCTTTCATCTTTCGAGAATCTTCACGTCTGATTTGGTGCCTATGTAAGCTTTTTCGGCCATCCCTATGAAAAGCCCAGTTTCGACAACTCCGGGAATTCTTTTCAGATCTACATCAAGACTGCGGGGGTCCCTGATAACCCCGAAATCTACATCTAAGATAAAGTTCCCATTATCCGTCACGTATGGTCCTGACCCGTCCCTTCTCTCCCTCAGTTTCGGCCTCCCTCCCAGCTTCTTTATTCTATCCGCGACGAGCGGCAACGCGAACGGTAACACCTCAACAGGCAGAGGCTGATCTCTACCGAGAGATCTTGTCAACTTCGTCTCATCAACAATTATTATGAGGGTCTTAGAAGCGGATGCGATGATCTTTTCTCTCGTGAGAGCTCCACCCTTCCCCTTTATCAGATTCAGCTCATCATCGATCTGATCCGCCCCGTCGATGTCTAAGTCAAGCCTAGGATGCTCATTAAGCGTGGTGAGGGGGATGCCACATTCAACCGCCAGAAGAAAAGTCTTGTAGGATGCTGGAACCCCGAGAACGTGCAGATTTTCTTCCCTTATTCTTCGACCTATCTCGGAGATGGCGTACGCCACTGTTGATCCGCTGCCGAGTCCTATTACGAATCCATCTTCAATATTCTTCGCCGCCTCCAAAGCAGCCCTCTTTTTAGCATCCTCTCTCCAGCTCATCTACTCCTCAACTTCCATTCGCCCTAGCCTCTTAAGGACCTTTTCAACTTCGGCTACGATCCGCTCAACCCTCTTCTCAGCATCTGACTTCTCCGGCTTCGATGGAGGCTTGATCTGGGTTTTCCTCTTTTTAGGCTTCGAGACAGCGGGTTTCTTAGCCGGCTTTTCTTCTCGGGGTTTTTCCTCTTCCTCTATGGCTTCCTCTTCCTCCAGCTCTAGCTCCAGTTCCTCCTCCTCTTCCGCTGGAGGCGTCAGCCCTGAGATCGTTCTTAACTGCTCGATTCTTCTGCTAAGCTCGTCGAACCGCTCTGAGAAGAGTTTGATGAATTCCTCCTGCATCCTTTCGAGCTCGTTTAATGCGACTATCGATTCACCTCTCGCAATTTCCTCTTTTATCCTCGCTAGCTCCAATCTGTACTTTTCAGCTAGCTTGTCTCTCTCCTCCTCTGTAATCTTCCCCTCGGCATGAGCCTCATATAGCCTACGAATAGCGTAGCCGAGGATCTCCCGTTCCAGATCCAGCACTCTAAGCCTCTCTCTTGCTTCCTCGTACATGTCCGGTGAAACAGTTCTTTTCGGTATGAAAGGCATGCCCGTCAGCCTGGAGCTTAAAGAGACTCCTCTATCTCTGTCCGAAGATTTTCTCCTTTCACGTTCAATAATGAGCAATGTTGCTAGACCGATTGAAATAACTGCGAGTATGCTGGTCAGCCAAGGCCAGATTGCAGAATCCACCAGCGCTCCCTCAACCAAACAAGGAGTAAACAGGCTTCCAAAATATAGCTTTCTATTATCTTTATAGATACGTCAGGTAAAGATGCTCATTTGAAAGTCCTGAGACGAGAATATCCAGGAGCGGTCATCATCTTCAGCATCAATAAACTTTATGACCATGTTTCCCTACGAGAGGGACGAACGCAACCCCGCCCAAGTCCTCCTCTAAGAATTTATCGTTGACCCTACGCACTCTAAGAAGCGTCTGGTAGAACCCTACGGCTCCAACTGGAAGGACGATCAAACCTCCGATTTTCAATTGTCTTTTTAATGGAGGAGGAACGTAGGGGGCGGCGGCGGTGACCAGTATCCTATCGTACGGGGCCTCCTCTGGAAATCCAAGTGACCCGTCACCGCAGATAACCGTGACCCGCTCCTCGAAACCGGCCTGCCTAATATTCCTCTTAGCCATTTCAGCCAGGTCGGGAATTATCTCGACAGTATAGACATGGCCCCACTCTTCTCTCGGCCTGTCGCTCGGTGCAACGATCTCGGCGACTGTTGATGCATGCCATCCGCATCCAGTCCCTATTTCAAGAACCTTATGCCCCACTTTCAGCTCAAGAGCCTCATTCATTATCGATACCATGTTTCGCCCGGTTGACCCCTTTAGATCAACCGAGTGGCGCAGAGACTGTTTGCCCCTTCCCTATTGGTAATGGCGCATCTACAGCGGCATAAGATCTACTGCCTTTGGGTAGAAAAAGCCCTCTGGGAACCTTTCTCATCGCCCTGATCACGCTGGGGGTCTTAAGGATGCCGGCTCTTACAAGTCCATCGATCAGCTCATCCCATTGCCTATTCACACATTAAGCCTCCGATCACTACCTGTCATTAACAATTCATAGGGAACCTAGCTTAATACTCTTTTCTTAAACCTTAATGTGTTAGTCTCTGCGCTCTTGCATGAGGATTCGTTGGCAAGGCTTAAGAACCAATAGATGCTTACTGTAGAAGGGCTCGAGGGATTTGAGATGAGGAAACCGAGAAGCGAAAAGATGAGCTGGATACTGAGGGCTTTAATCAAAAGCGGGGGATACACCGATTACGATCTTCAAAGACCAGTAATAGAGATCGTAAATACCTGGAGCGAGTGGAATCCGGGGCATAATCACCTTAAGATGATGTCTGAAGCAGTTAAACGAGGAGTGTGGGCTGCGGGAGGATTCCCAATCGAATACAACACGGTTTCGCTGTGTCCAGGTCAGAGCCTTCCAAATCGAAACTTGCTGGCCTTACAGACCGAATCAGTGATATGCGGCGTGGGAGGGAAACGTGATCCGGCGCCATATGCTGAACCGGCTGACGCGGTGGTTTTCATCTGCAGCTGCGACAAGGATGTACCCGCCCTCCTCATGGCGGCCGCCCGCATTAATATACCCTCAATCTTCGTTCTAGGGGGATCTATGTTCCCAGGAAACTGGAAGGGGGAGGACGTCGTCTGCTGTACGGATGCTCAGAGATTAGAGAGGGACTTGAGAGCTGGAAAGATAACGGAGAAGGACTGGCATGAGTTTCAGAACTGCGTGATGCCCTGCTCCGGCGCCTGCGGTCCTATGGGAACGGCGAATACGATGCAGAGCATGGCTGAAGCGTTAGGCATGGCTCTTCCATGGTCAGCTTCAATCCCCGCGGTCATGGCTGAGGCCTATCGCAGAGCAGAGGAGAGCGGAAGGAAAATCATGGAATTGTTGGAGGAGGACATCAGGCCGAGAGACATAATGACCGAGGAGGCT
>CAZCXS010000073.1:0-5516 GCA_964502685.1 uncultured Candidatus Bathyarchaeia archaeon | reverse complement strand
GAAAACGCCCAATACTACGTAGAGTGCAACGTGAAATCAGCAGAATCAGCATAAAACTACCGAAAGCCTCAACGAGATCTCTCACACTCACCCTAGTGGTGAGAAGGCCGTCAGATAGGGCGGAGAGGCTTAAAGCCATCGTACAGTAGCTGAGCGCCTTCCGGCTTTAAGCCTCTCTCCCAACGCTTGAGATCTTGTTTTTCTACGGAAATTGGTCTTTAATTGTATGCGTATTGATTGTTGTTTTAGTTTTTGGAGATCAGTCTTTAGGGACGTAAGGCTGAAAGAAGGATGTGGGTTCCACACTCAAGATCTACATCATTACGAGGCTCAGCAGGGTCAGAGCTGTCATCACCCACTGGTAGAAATATTTCCCTTAGGGTTTATTAAATCTTGCAGTTTCATTCTATTTTTTCGGTTTAGGATTCAACTGTCAGTACATCTCTTTCGTAAGATCCGGAGAACGTCAAAATTACTCTGAGAGAAGCCTGTCAACTTGGTTTATGGATAAGCTTAACTCTACCTTAATTTTTACTTATTTAGACCCGACAGTAATAGTCTAGGATATCCACAAAAATCTCGTGGAGGGACCTGAGAGTTGAGACTTCCCAAAGGCAAGATCCCGGCCGAGACCTTGAGGAAGACCGTCTTCAGGCATTTAGGCGCTGAAAGGGAGGATGTGCTGCTGGGCCCATCATTGGGGGAGGACGGCTCCATCGTTAAGATCGGGGAGAAAATTCTTATCTCCGCGATGGATCCGATAACCGGAGCATCTGAGAGGATAGGCTGGCTTGCGGTACATATAAATGCGAATGACGTTGCAACATTCGGCGTTCAGCCAGCGTTCTTTTCCTCATGCATTCTCTTACCGGAGGATTCCACGGATGAGACGGTTAATAGGATATCCAGCCAGATAGATGAGGCGGCTAAGAGCCTAGGAATGGCCGTCATAGGTGGACATTCTGAGGTTACACCTGATCTTGAGAGACCCATAATCGTGGGGTGCGCCATGGGGGTAACGGAGGATGGGCAGTACGTAACCTCGGGAGGATCCATGCCCGGGGATAAGCTGATCTTAACTAAAGGCGCCGGAATAGAGGGAACGGCGATCCTAGCATCTGAAGCCTACCATCAGCTTAGCGGGAGAGTAGACGAGCAGCATCTTCAATCAGCCATGAAGTTCTATGATAGAATAAGCGTTGTAAGAGATGCCATTCTAGCATTCAATGTAGGTGGTGTCAACGCCATGCATGACCCCACGGAGGGAGGAGTAGCGGGGGGGATACATGAGATGGCTGACGCGGCTAATTTAGGCGTAAAGGTTTTTGAGGGCAGGATTCCGATGGCTCAGGAAACCCGGATGATCTGTGATTCCCTTCGAATTGATCCCTTGCAGCTAATCAGCTCGGGGGCTCTTCTCATATCGGCTAGTCCTCAGTCAGCCGGTGAGATACTTGAGGAACTAAGGAAAAATAACATTCAAGCAGCGATAATCGGCGAGTTTCTGGAGAATCCTGAGAAGCGTCTTCTTATAGGTGTTGACGGCGCGATTAAAGAGCTTGTTAGACCGGTATCTGATCATCTCTGGATCGCTTTGGAGAGATGCGGCCTCTAAATCTTTGGAAAAACTTTTCTGTCTGCTTGAGAATCTATAAGCGATGAGTTTGAATGCCATATTGTATGAGATGTGGTGTAAGGCTCCCGGAGGATAAAGAAGCAAGATTCTGCCCGAATTGTGGTGCTCCCATATACTTCGGGATGCTTGGGCACGTTAATATGAAAAAAGAAAGGAGAGAATCGCTGCATCTCATAGCGGGGAAGACTCGTTTCCTAACGGTCTCCACCGTTCTCTTTCTATGCATGATCGTGACATCCGCCGGTGCGGTATCAAAGGTTGACAAATCCCAAGCTGAGGCCATAATTGAAGAGTTTAAGGAGATGGAGAAGATGCTTCAAACAGTTGGGGTTCAGCTGATCTTCGGTAATAATATGATGTATTGCCTCGTCATGTTCATTCCATTCGTAGGACCGATAAGCGGGCTCTATATCCTCTACTCAACTGGGAAGGTACTAGCCGCCTCAAGCTCAGCTGTGGGGGTTAATCCCATGCTTTTATTCTTAAATCTGATGACTTATCCCTATGCGTGGCTGGAGTACATCTCCTACAGCCTGGCGATCTCCGAGAGCATATGGCTTTCTTTCTGCATATTAAAATACGGGCTTAAGGGGTTCAGAGCTGAGATAATCCAGGTAGCAAAGTCCATCTCGATATGCGCGGTTCTTCTTTTGGTGGGAGCTCTCATCGAGATGGCATTAATAAGATCAGTTTCTTCTCTCATTCCACCCTAAGCAATGTGTCTCTTTCTTAATAGGAGAAGAAAACAAAAATAATCTCAAAATGTCCGTTATGTGCTTTAAGCCGGGCACATTTTTAGTTGTCGATGACTAACCAATTACTAACCAATTATATCCTTTATTCTCTTTGCGAACTCTTCAATCTCAATTTTAACCATTCCTAAAGACGCTTCCCTGTCGCTAAAGGCTATTAGGAGTACGTTTCCTTCGTTACGGGCTATTATCCGGCCATTATCCCCCTCGAGTATTATCTCCTTTAAGGGATCGATCTTCGCTACTTTCGCGGATCTTTCCCCTATTTGAAGGAGACGCGAGATCAATGAACCTATCTTTTCCGGCCTTTTGTTCCAAGGTAGATCAGCGGAAATAGTCAAGCCGTCATTATCCACTACCGCCGACCCCAGCAGCCCAGCTATCTCTTTAAATTCTTTAAGAATCGATCTTACCTTTCTCTCTTTATTTACGGGGATTTCTCTGTCAGTCTTCTCCTTAGAGGAAGTCAGCCTCCAGAGCTTCGCTGGTCCCACCTCTATATAATCGATTTCACCGGCAGCCTTTAAAGAAGCAAGATACTTCAGCGCTGTTGTCTTGCTGATCTTAGCTTTCTCCGCTACGCCTACAGTAGTTAGGCCATCTTTGTTCTTTTCCAGAACCTCAAGAATCTTCTTTTCGTAGTAAGATGGCAAGCCTCTTCATTCCAAATATTTTGAGCTTATTTATAAAGGTCTATGTAAGATAAATCCATTTTTTCGCTGGATTTTCCTATCTTGATAAAGATGTGGGACGCTGACCGGAATTAATCTGCGAAAAAATTCTGATGCTTTTACTGAAAGGGTATAGACAGGAGTATCCATTTTCTTGCAATTTGCTCGTTTTTGTACAGTTTAGCTAAACACAGTGTCATATACATGTCTCCTGTACGCCATTTACTGCAAATCAACCTTGAGGAAGAATGAGATGAGTCTTAAAAAGACCCCCTACTGTCGAGACTGCGACGAGCCCGAATACGCCGCTGATCATCTAGAAACAATTCCCGATCACTCCGGCGGTGTGTAATCCATGAAACTGAAACTCATGTGCCTGATAGTTCTGAGCTGCGCCGAGGACTCCAGGCAGAGCCGAAGAGAGCTTGAGAAGATAATCGCCGCGCTCAAGAGGACTAGCTGGAACATCGAAAGAATAGCGCTGTTGGAGGATCAACGGGATGTCTTGTAAAATCCCCGCTCCGATCCCGAGGTGATCAGAATGAATAACCTTGGCATATTGAATCTCAGCGAATTAAGCTGGGATGAGGCTATGGAACTACTTGAGCTTGTACATTCAGACGGATGGGAGATACTAGCTATAAAAGTTCTCCCAGAGGGGGTTTTCGCATTCATACAGGAACGCATAGTCGAATGGCTGGATGAGAAGCTATAGTCATTTTCTCAGGCTAAGAATCATCCTGTACATTGAATTGGTTCAAGAAAGATTAAAATTGCACGATGAACTATTAAAGCCTGAGTGTAATGGAAAGCGAAAAGTACAGAGAATTCCTGAAACGTCAAGCCGGGAATAGGCCTCTACCGAGAAATATTTCAACAGAAAAGATGATTTTCAGTGTTCCCAAGCAAAGTATAGAGGAGCCTGCCAGGGACGAGTCTTCAGACATACTTGATTCTATTTTCTTGGGAAAGGAGATGAGTCAAAGTGTAACAGTTGACCGCAAAGCCGCCTCGTTGCTTCGATACCGCATAGATGCGTTGGAAGAGGAGAACCTCCAGATGCGTAGGAAAGTTAGACTCATGAAGATGATCCTTATATTCATGGCAGCTGTGATTTTTTCCCTTTGCGTCTACTTGGTGTTATATCTCATATAGCTTTCCGTCATGTTTGAGGGAGATATGATTGGGTCTTCAAAATAAGATTAGAGACTGGGAGAATGAGGTAAAATCTAGGTTCGTAGGTCATGAGCAGTCCATACATCTGATGATCATAAATCAGCTTCACGCTCGATCTACCACGTTAATTCGGGCTCCTCGCGGCTTAGGGAAATCCACACTTATGCTTTTGATGTTGAAAGGAATCTGCGGTGACGATTTCGTAGTTGTATCTGGAGCTTCGGAAGTAAAGCGAGGCGAAGTTGTAGGGAGACTGCATATCCCCTCGCTGGAGAAAGAGGGGGTTGAACGTGTCCTCTGGGCAGCTTTCGTTAAGAGCAAGGGTAAAGCTATAGATGAGGTTAACCGGCTTAATCCCTATACGACGGCAAACATCCACCATCTTATGCAGTTCGGAGAAGTTTGGGCTTACGGCAAAAGAGCAAAAGTGAGCGATTACCTTTTAGTAGCGAATGAAAATCCGATGGATGCGACTTCCTTTATTCATCCACAGCCGTTTTACGATAGGTTTGATGTATGTCTATTCCTTAGGTCCTTGACTCTAAGTGAAAAATTTCAGCTCCAAGACTTACTTGAGAAACATGACGGAAACATTATTGATTCGATGCCTCAGGTCTTATCTTTCGAGGAGCTTGAAGAGGCGAGAAGACAGGTCTCAGAGGTAGAATTGGACCCCGCTCAAGTCGGATTCATAAATCTAATAGTCAGAGATTTCCAGGCGTGCATACGAGATAAAGAGAACTCGGAAATCAAGCCTCCCACCCTCTGCGAGGGATGCCACTTCGTACGTGACGTTTGCAGCAGAATAAAGGAGCCGCTTAGCGAAAGAGCAACCGTTGCCTTAGTTCATCTAGCCAAAGCAACGAAATGGCTGGATGGGAAATGCGATCTGGAGGATATTCTCCGCATGGCATTCTGGATTCTTCCGCACAGGCTCTCTCTGGTACGAACCAAAAATGTTCCTGCTGATATTAAGGATCTCCTCGAAGCGGAAAGGATAAAGATGGCTGACAGGGATGCTAGAAGACAATGGTCTATCCTAAATGAACTAATGAAGGGCTTTGACCGTTCAATTTATAGGATGGCAAGGGAAGCCGCCATAGAGGATGTTGTCTTCGCAGAGGAGCTCGCAAAGATCGAGAGAAAGTGGATGCATGAAGGCCTTCTGAAACAGGATGAGACCTTATCTTCGCAGATGGATTGGAGAGTCTCTAGCTACAAGGAAGAGGTGTTCTAAATGAAAGCACGATCTGTCGACATCGTTAAGATCTTTAATCAGGC
>CAZCXS010000072.1:0-5518 GCA_964502685.1 uncultured Candidatus Bathyarchaeia archaeon | reverse complement strand
CTTCAAGTGTTCGAAGGGTAAATACGCCCTTCTTTTCTCTTCCCTTTATCGGCGGAACGAAAGGATAAGCCCCGGTTGCAAGAATCAAACTGTCATATTGAAGAGTCTCGCTTTTTCCGTTTTTGTCCTCGATCTCCACGGTCTTATCTTCTACATTGATCTTTTTCGCTGTTGTTTCCAGTCTGAGGTCGATCTTCATCATCTGATAGTAGGAAGGCGGAAAGACTATTAGATCTTCAAAACTCGATATGTGCTTCCCGAGGACGAAGGGAATCCCGCATGGAGAGTACCCTGCAACCTTCTGATTCGTGATAAGTGTGATCTCTGCAGATCTATCCGTCTTCCTAGCGGCTGAAGCAGCATCAGTCCCCGCCGCATGCGCTCCAATTATAACGATCTTCCTAGCCATCCGAAAATGCCCTCACCAATTTTTCTAAATGATACGTCAATTCTATAGTATAACATCTTCTGAAAAAATAACGATATTTACTAAATTAAAATAGTATTTAAAGTTTTTAAAGAAAAAACACTGCGGACAACCTTTTCAATAATAATCGCGTCTCTTTTGATTTCGCGGAGAAGAATCGAGAAGAAGTTAGCTCTGTATTTTTTTGCTCATTATGTAGGCGTTCTCTCCATCAGCATAGTATCCTCTGATCGTTCTCTGAACCTCAAAACCAACCTTCTTGTAAAGGCTTATCGCAGGCTCATTGCTCACGCGAACCTCGAGATAACAGCTCTTAACATTATAGAATTTCACCATGGTCTCTAGGGCCTTTTCAATCAACGCGCGTCCCAGACCCTTCCCACGATGCTCGGGGAGAACGGCAATCGAGATTATGTGACCCTTCCTTGAGAGACTAAGAGGTGTGAATCCTATACCTGAGAGCCCGCTTTCTATTCTGCACATTATATAGCCAACTATGGCTCCATCCTTCTCCGCAACAATGAAGGTCTCTGGGAAATTCTCGTGAAGCCCCATGAAGAAACTTTCTGAGTAATTCTCCGGGAGGCATCTGCGGTTTATACTCATCACTTCATATAGATCCTTCGGCTCGAACTTTCTGAGACTATATGAGGGATCCACGTCTGAACCCCTTTTTCCTACTGAAGACCGCCTTCCTTAGAAAATATCTAGAAGAATTTATCTCTTTCCCGTAAAAGATACCCTCAGGCCTTTACGAAAGGAACAGTTAAACTCCCATAGGGAATAAAGGAGACCTTCCCCCTGTTTCCAACGGTTTCTACAAGTAGACGGTAAGCCTCATTAGCTGTTCTCGCCGTCTTCATCTTGAAAAAACGAGAAACATAATAGTCCGGTATAGCTGAGACCAACACCAGATCGACCTGCTGGAGAATACTCATCAATTTATAAGCCATAAGCCCCGAGACGCTGAACCTCCTTCTCAGATACCTCCTCAAATCCTTCGGGTTTTTAAACCCAGATAAGGCTTCAAGAAACTCCTCATCCCCACAGCCCAGTGCACACTCGGCAACTAAAGCAACAGCCTTCCCCCTCTTCGCCACCTCGAAGGCACCATCCAGGCAGATGGCGGCCTCTTGAAGAGACCCATCGAAGGAGCCTCCTGGACTTATGAAAACGATGTCAGCCCTATTCTCAACAGGAACCTTGTATATCTCCTCTGCAAGCCTGACTGATTTCTCAAATGCTTTATCGATGTCGCCTGCGAACGCCTTTACGATGTCCAGTCCGCTGTCTCTTACGATGTTCAGGCTGAAGTCAACTTGAGCGAGGCTCGCCGCCTCAACCATCTCGTCATGAACCACGTTTCCCTCTAGATTTCCTTTCTTAGCCTTCTCATCGATTCCTAGCCGAAACACTTCTCGAATGGAATCGAGACTCGCCACGCCTGGAAGAACAAGCTCACATCCACCACCGTAGCCGGCGATAGGATGAGGCTCGACTGGTCCGGCTAGAATCTTCACGTCGGCTTCCGCGAAGAGCCTATTGAGATGAATATCGATTCCGCTGGATGTCTTCCCAAGATATGCCTGCTCATCAGCCTCACAGCTATGCTTTACCACCCTTAATCTTGCTGACAGATCCTCGCCGAGCATCGGCAAGTTTCGACGTGATGAGACGGCTCTCAGGGGATCATAGGCGACAATAACCGTCACATCCTTATCCTCTACGCCGGCTGAGACGATCTCCTCCAGCAATGCGGAAATTAACATTTGATTCGTTGAGACGCCTGAATCCTTTAAAACGACTGTTACCTTATCTCCGGGCTTAACAATCTCGGCTAGACGCTTAGCTCCAAGGGGGTTCTGCAACGCTTTTTTAATCTCTGCTTGGGGATTCCTCGCAGCAGCCATTCTTCTAGGTTCTATAACATCAAGTAGATTAGAGGTTGGAATTCTGACGCAGACCTCGGTGCTTCCATATGGAAGCCAAACTTCGACCACTAAAAGGACCGCTCCTTCTGATGTTTCTTGTCTTTCCACTAAGACAATTTAAGCATAACTAACAAGAGAACAATTTAGGCTGTTCAAAGAATCGGATTATCTTATCGGCAAGCATCACCGATGCTTGTTTTTGAGCCTCAGCTGTCTGAGCACCGATATGAGGGGTACAGACTACGTTTGGAAGCTTAACAAGCTCCCAATTCTCAGGAGGCTCAACACTATAAACGTCAAGAGCCGCGCCGCCGAGCTTTCCAGATCTTAACGCATTAAGCAGCGCTTCCTCGTCAACTACGTTTCCCCTCGAGGTGTTAATCAAGAGGGCTCCGTCCTTCATCTTGCTGATCTCCTCGGCGCCTATCATGCATCTTGTTTCTTCTGTCAGCGGAACATGAATGGAGACTATGTCGCTTCGCCGCAGCAACTCACCCAAGGGGAGGAATTCAGCTCCGAGGCTCTCTAACAGCTCGGGAGGAGGTGGGCTCCGCTTCGTTATTAGAATCTTCATTCCCATCGCTTTTGCAATCCTTGCTACTCTTAAGCCGATATTCCCCAGCCCGATCAAGCCGAGCTTTCTGTCCTTCAATAGCATTCCTCTCAGCTCTTTCTTGAGCCATCTCCCCTGCTTCATTGAAGAGTCCGCTATGACAATTTTGCGAGCTAAAGCAATCATCAGCCCGATTGTTAGCTCGGCGACGGAATCCGCTGGAGCTTCCGGAGTGCTTAGAACCGTTATCCCCCTCTCCTCCGCGGCCTTTAGATCTATGTTATCAATTCCGGATCCGGCTCGAGCTATCAGCTTCAAGCGCTCTCCACACTCGATAATTTCACGTGTGACTCTTGTTCTGCTCCGAACTATCAGGACGTCATATCCTTGGACTTCTTTTTTAAGCAACTCTCTTGCAATTAAAAAGTCAACGATGAAACCGGCTTTTTTCAGCTTTTCAATACCTTCAGAGTCGATAGGGTCGCAGATTAAAATTCTAACAGTAGACATCATGATCTTCCATATCTTGAGGAGAGAGACCGATTTAATATTTTTCGGGTCGGAAGGGCTATTGCACCGTTCTCGGATCGTATCCGTGCTACTCAGTTAAACCGGTTATATTAGGGATCTTTGTGGCTTATTAGTTGTTTCAAGTCTAAGAGGCAGGCTTCAGCGTGTCCCTTGACCTTTACTTTCCTATATACTTTCCTTACTATTCCATCCTCATCTATCAGGAAGGTTGTACGTTCAGTTCCCATAAATCTCCTTCCGTACATACGTTTCTCCTTCCAGACACCATACAGACTCAGAACCCTTGCTTCCGTGTCACTCAGCAATATAAAAGGCAAATTATGCTTCTTCTTAAATTTCCTATGAGACTCTACACCGTCTTTGCTGACTCCCAAGATCACCGCGTTTTCTCTCTTGAACTCGTCGAATAAGTGCAGAGACTATGTTTTCTAATGTTTACCCAGCTAAATGCGATGAGAGGCTGCCTATTCCCATTCTATGGTTGCCGGCGGTTTATGAGTTATGTCGTAGACGACCCTGGTTACTGAGGGCAGCTCATTAGTTATTCTAGTCGAGATACGTTCCAGCACTTCGTAGGGAAGATCAGCAAAGCTAGCGGTCATGGCTTCCCGGCTTTTAACGGCTCTTATAGCTATGACGTATCCATAGGCTCTTGTGTCCCCTTTGACCCCCGTGCTCTTCGTGTCTGTCAAGACGGCGAAGTACTGCCATAACTTGTCTTTTAATCCGCTCCGCTCAATCTCCTCTGAGACTATTTTATCCGCCTTTCTAACTAATGCGACTTTCTCCGGAGTCACTTCTCCGACGACGCGTACAGCCAACCCTGGACCCGGAAAGGGCTGTCTATGAACAATGATGTCAGGCAGCCCCAGCGTCTTGGCCAGCCTTCTAACCTCATCTTTATACAAGTCTCGTAGGGGTTCAAGAATAGTCTTAAATCGGATCCTTGTTGGAAGCCCCGCCACATTGTGGTGGCTCTTAATCTTGTCTGAGTGCTTCCGAAAACCAGATTCTATCCTATCGGGATAGATTGTTCCCTGTATGAGATGCTCAGCGCCTACCTGCTTAGCGACTTCCTCGAAGACCCTTATGAACTCTCTTCCAATTATTTTTCTCTTCTCCTCCGGGTCGACTATCCCTTTCATCTTTTTAAAGAACCGCCCGCGGGCATCAACCACAATGACCCTCACACCCAACTTTTCGAAGGTCTCTTTAACAAACTCTGGTTCTTCTTCCCGCATGAATCCATGATCCACAAAGACCGCTGTCAACTTTTCTCCCAAAGCCTTTGCGGCTATGACCGCCGACGTGCTGGAGTCTATTCCCCCGCTTAAGGCGATAATCGCCTTTCCTTCACCTACACCTTCCTTTATTTCCTTGATCTTTTCATCTATAAGCGAGGAGGGTCTCCAGTTCGCCTTGCATCCGCATATATCGAAGACAAAGTTCCTCAGCATCTCTATCCCACGTTCCGTATGAACAACCTCCGGGTGCCATTGCAAGCCATAGATTGCCTTCTCTTTGTGGCAATAGGCTGCTACGGGGCAGTTTTCTGTGTGTGCTAAGACCTCGAAGTCTCCGCTTAGGCTTTGAACGGTGTCACCATGACTCATCCACACCTTTTCAGTGCAATTTAAACCCCTTAGAACACCTATAGCTTTATCGATAGTTACATAAGCTATGCCGTACTCCTGTCTCGCTCCGCGTTTCACCTCTCCTCCTAGAAGATACGCTATGAGCTGATGACCATAACACAATCCAAGTATAGGGATTCCCAAATCAAGGATTTGAGGGTCAATCTTAGGGGAGCCACACTCATAAACACTGAACGGTCCGCCTGAAAAGATTAACCCTTTAACGTTAAGGCTTAGATTTAAATCTCTGATCTCCTCCGCGGTGATGCTGGATGGAACTATTTCAGAGTAGACATTCAATTCTCTAATTCTTCTCGCGATTAGATGGCAGTATTGACCGCCGAAGTCGACAACCAGAATAGTATCTAGCTTACCAGTCACGTACCTTTTATCCCTTCATTTCTTTTCTAGTTTTAAATCTCGGTTTCCTTTTTAAACAGCT
>CAZCXS010000071.1:0-5521 GCA_964502685.1 uncultured Candidatus Bathyarchaeia archaeon | reverse complement strand
TATTATTTAAGCGCCTCGAAGCCGTCTGCGTATAATGTTTTATGGGCATAGATTTAAACCCGCTGTATCGTCAATAGAATTTCTCATGGTAACTTATTGTTAAGTTCCTTTTATTGATGCATGTATTCTCGGCGGAGAGATATCTCCTAACATGTTCTGCTTGCGGCTAAGTCCCGGATTTTTCAATCTTCAAGTATTCCTTACCGCGATCTGTTAAGTAAAAAATGTTATTCGTCTTCATAACATAGCCAGCATTTAATAAGTTATTAAGCTCATTCGCCAATTTGCTCGTTTCAATATCCAATCTTCTACGCAGGGTAATGAAATCTGAAGGATTCCTTTCCAAATATTCAAGCACCTTAGTCCGTACCGCCATCACATATCACCCAAACACACCTATCTCTAATCAAAACCTTCTAACGATCGATATAACCAAATAATCTCGTCCCTTCATATAAAGGTGTTTAAGAATCGAAGGTAAAAACATCATCATAATTATTTTGAAGGAGGTGCCTGGAGCCCCGGGCGGGATTTGAACCCGCGACCCACGGCTCTCCTTCTAAGGGATACAAGGCCGTTGCTCTAACCGCTAAGCCACCGGGGCGTAAACGTCAGTTTTTACTGATTTATGAAAGGAACTTATTAGCTTTGCCGAATCTATTTTCTGAGAATACACTAAAAATATATAGCAAGTAGCAAAGTCTATAGTTACCATTTGCCCTTAGCTTTTGGATGTGGAGGAAAGATGGGTGAGAGGTAAACCCCTAGTAGCTGTCATTTCTGCGGGGCTTTCCAAGTTTGGGAAGATGGAAGCGTTCACGGGGAGAGAACTTTTCGTTGAGGCTGTGGAAGAAGCCCTTGAGAGATGTCCAAATCTTAACCTGAGAAAGGATGTGAAGGCGATATTCATTGGGATGATGAGCGAATCGTTTGAGCATCAAGGCCATGTGGCCCCGATGCTTTCAGACTGGACAGGGCTACTGCCTGCCCCCGCAATTAGAACAGAAGTCGCCTGCGCCTCTTCAGCTGCGGCTTTAAGATTGGGAATTTTCAGCATCCTTTCCGGGATCTATGATGTCGTTCTGGTAGGCGGGCTTGAGAAGATGACTAAAAGAAGTACGCTGGAAGCCACGGAGTTTTTGGGAATGGCGGCTGACTTCCCATTTGAACAGTGGACAGGAGTAACTTTCCCCGGGCTCTACGCCCTCATGGCTACTGCGCACATGCATAAATACGGCACAACGGAGGAGCAGATGGGGCTGGTTGCCGTTAAAAATCATCATAATGGAGCTTTGAACCCGAAGGCGCATCTGCAGAGAGAGGTTACGTTAGATAAAGTTTTGAGTTCAAGAATGATAGCTTACCCACTTAAGCTGTATGATTGCTCATTAATCTCTGACGGAGCCAGCTGCGCAATTCTAACCAGCCCTGAACTTGCGAAAAAGTACACTGACTCCCCGGTTTACATAATCGGCTCGGGGCATGGAAGCGACACTCTAGGACTCTTCGAGAGGGAAAGCTTGACAAGCCTAAAGGCTGCAAGGAAAGCGGCGCAGGAAGCATATGGAATGGCTGGAATCAAGCCTAAGGATGTAGATGTTGCAGAAGTCCACGACTGCTTTACGATAGCTGAGATAATTGCGTATGAGGATTTAGGCTTCTGTGAGAAGGGTGAAGGTGGAAAATTCATTGAAGAGGGAATCCCAATGCTTGATGGGGAACTACCAATTAACACAAGCGGAGGGCTTAAATCGAAGGGACATCCGGTTGGAGCTACAGGGGTTGCGCAGATATACGAAATCTTTCTTCAGCTCACAGGTCAGGCGGAAAAGAGACAAGTTGAGGGATGCAGGATAGGGTTAACTCATAATGTCGGTGGAAGCGGAGCTTCATGTTTTGTTCATATCCTTAAAGGAGGATAAGACGATGGAAAAAGTTGTGAAAGAGGCGGTTCCTCCCTTCACGATTGAACAATTCTATAAGTTTCTTTCAGAAAAAAAGCTGATGGCAGCTCAATGTAGGGAATGTGGAGCAAAATTTCTGCCGCCTAGACTTGTATGCACAAATTGCTACTCAAAAAATCTCACTTGGGTTCAGCTTAAAACGCGAGGAAAACTTGTCACCTACACGGTCATTCACGTTGCACCTCAAAAATTCCAGCCATTCGTCCCTTATGCTTACGGGATTGTTGAGCTAGAAAACGGCCTTCGCTTACCCGGCATGATAAGAGACGTAGAGCATGAAAAGATTAAGATAGGAATGGAGCTAGAAGTAGTCTTTGAACCCGCCACAACTGAAGACTGGCCTAAATGGCCAACGTATTACTTTAAACCTCTGTAGCGACGAGATCTATTTGGAATTTCCTCTCTTTTTCTGAGAGATTTTTGAAGAAGATTCAAAATATGTCTAATGAGACGACGTAAACCGCCAACCGAAAGATGAAGTCACAACCGAGGCTGATACGAAAATAAAGATCTAAATCCTTTTCTCTAGAAATTCATAATTTAAATTTTGAGCCATAGGAGAAGAAAAGATAATTGGCTGAAATTAAATTTTACAGCGAGAAAACCAGAAAGTTTTACAGACTGGTAAAGACTGAAACCTGGCCGTACCTGGAGATTTCCGGTATACGTATGCATAGGGCAGATACTCTTGATCCGAAAACAGATGCGATATTGAAGATCAAGTCACTAGGAAAAATTTTTGGAACAGTCTTAGACTGCTGTACCGGTTTGGGGTATACCGCAATATTGGCCGCACGGAACAGGGGTGTTAAAAGGGTTGTAACGATCGAAAAGGATGAAAATGTAATATTAATTGCCAGGCAGAACCCATACTCAAGGGAGCTCTTTGAGAATGAAAAAATCGAGTTGATAATTGGAGATGCCTTTCGTGAAATTCAAAAGTTTAAGGATGAATGCTTCAATTTCATAATTCACGATCCGCCGAGAATCTCAATTGCACCGGAGCTGTACTCTCTGGAGTTCTATAAGGAATTATTCCGGATTCTTAAGAGAAACGGGAAGATTCTACATTACGTCGGCAGGCCTGGAATAAGACAGGGTAAGAGGTACCTTAAAGGTATAATCAAAAGACTAAGACTGGCTGGATTTTCTAGGATAAAGAAAGATGAGCGTTCACTGAGCCTAATAATCGAGAAGACGAAGGAAAGCTAAAACAATCTTGCTGAAAATACGAGTTCAGAGAGACCTTCAATTCATGATATACTCAAAGGGAATCTTCACGTTCTTTCGATTGAAATGGACCTAGCTGCCCCTATAGCTGTGCAATACTCACAATTCTTCGGCGTGCAGGGACTTATTCCGAAAAGGCTCATTGTATCTCTAATGATTTTTGATGCTAAATTGCTTCTTAATAGACCACCGACTACTATTACGTTATTCTCAAATCCATATGCCTTCGCAGCCATCGCTCCGACAACGCCTACAACCTGACATACCATGTTGAACAGCCCCGCGGCTATATCTTCCTTCGACGCGTCCCTATCGATTTTTCCAAAATTTGAGGCTGTAGCTTCGGCTGGAACTATGCCTATCGGCCCGCCGACGATATCAAGCACCGTTAAGTCAACCTTGCCGGTATCGCCTTTCTCAGCCATCATCTCGAGTTCTTCGAAGTTATATGTCCCAAGCATCCTCTCAGATAGGCCGAGGAGAGTTCCTCCCCCAACGCCGGTTCCACCTACATGAACCACTCTTCTTCCTTTATCGTATGCTGCAACTATCGCTGTTCCCGTTCCAACATTGATGATGAGCCCTTCGGATTTCCCTGCTAACGTAAGCCCCCCTATGCCTATCGCTTGGAGCTCATCAACTTTCGTTACCGGAATATCCAATAGTTCCCCTCCGATTTTCCGTGATCCCCCGCCGGATATAGCTACGGTTTTGACTAAGCCTTTCTCCTTGGCGTATTCTAGCAAAACTTTGAGAATCTTTAAAGCTGAGGCGACTGAATCATCGGTTGGAATAGAAAGAGACTTTACTATTGATGAGCCCTTCATTAGAACTCCTTTCGTCATTTCTGCACCGATATCCAGCCCTATAATCAAGGCGAACTTCTCCGTTAAATCACTACTTATTTCAGGGATGAAAATCTTTCAATTTTCTTCGTGAGATACACAAATATAAATCCGGAAGCAAAAACCACTGCGGATCCAATTAACAGAATCTCTGGGGGTAGAACCCCCGCAAAGATTAATTCGCCTTCCGGACTTATAGTCACAATACAATATATCACTGCAAGGATCAAAGCGATAATCGTAGATGACTTTATTAGGCTGTATGGGCTGTTCCAAGATAGATTTGAGACCTCTTCAAACCCCATTCTCCTTAATGATGGCTCAACATAGCTAACCACGATTGGCACTAATGGGATTACAAAGATCACCATCGTCACAACCCAGAAGAGAGTAAGACCGGAGACAACCGCGATCTTCATGCTCAGCGGCCATGAAACCCAGTTCGGAACGATGAACAAGAAGTATGCTAGGACACCTAACGCGGCTACAAGATTACCAACGATTAGCGCAACAAAGCTGCTTATAACGAAGAATGTTAAAGACCGCCGCTTCGATATAAGCCATCCTAGAACATAGAAACCCGCAAAGTTTCCCGGAACTCCTGCTATAAGACTCAGCAGCGGCGTTGTTAAACCAAAGAAGGAAAGTGCGAAGTCTCCTAAAAAGCAACCGATCGCCGCGC
Source organism: uncultured Candidatus Bathyarchaeia archaeon (assembly GCA_964502685.1). Classification (GTDB taxonomy): domain Archaea; phylum Thermoproteota; class Bathyarchaeia; order Bathyarchaeales; family DTEX01; genus B63. The sequence goes on along the minus strand of CAZCXS010000071.1, from coordinate 800 downwards.
CGACTCCGCCCACGATCGGGCCGAAAACGACAGTGAAGAATGCCGGAATGACGACTCCTGGACGGAAATGTCCAACTCCCCAAGGTGTGGGAATAGGTGACGTTACGGCGATGGCAACCGCATAAAGCGCCGCATTAATCGAGATGAGTGAAAGCCTCTTAGCAGCAGATAGCGTTTCACGCGTCTCTTCATCATTTTTTACAAGCATGCCCGTCTTTTTAACACTCCTATTTTTGATGACCGTTAGGGCCTCATCTATGTTTTCATACTTCTTCTGATTTTCTTAAATCTATAAGAATTTTCTATGAATTGTTTGTACATGTCTATACTCTTCAGAAGCAACTCATAAATAACAAAGCAGAAAAACTGTGTAACTAACGATCATGATGAGAGAGTAGGCTATTGAAGAGAAAATTCAGAGTCGTCGGGATCGGCGGAACATTTGATGAGTTTCATAAGGGTCACCGAGCTCTTCTCGAGAAGGCATTCGAAGTAGGAGACCTCGTTTGGATAGGCTTATCCACAGATGAATTTGCAAGGAAACTTCAAAAAGAACATGAGATCGCTCCCTATGAAAGCAGAATGAGGGAGCTGCGGTGCTTCTTAAAGAAAAGAGGCTTCTCATCGAGAGCTAAGATAACCCCTCTTGGAGATCCATACGGGCCCGCGGTGACCAGCAGGGAGATTCAGGCTATCGTTGTGAGCCGCGAAACCGAGCCAGCTGCACGTAGGATTAATCTTCTTAGGGAGAAGAATGGTCTTCCGCCGCTTAATGTGATTGTCATCGATATGGTTCCGGC
>CAZCXS010000070.1:0-5529 GCA_964502685.1 uncultured Candidatus Bathyarchaeia archaeon | reverse complement strand
TTTCCCAGTCTCCGGGTCATGAGGCCCTATGCCGGAGAGAAAGATCAGGTCTCCGAAGATTACTGCCTTTGAGAATACCTTACTTTTTCCTATAGCCTCTTTTCTTGTAGGTGCCAAACCAAGTCACCGTCCGATTTTATGCACCCCGAATCCTAATAAGCTTTGTGAAATTCAAGCGTAAAATAAGTAGGTTATCATGAGAGATTTCCTTTTTTAGCAGTTTTTAAGACTAGAAACATCAATTTGACTTCCGAAGGGGCTTTAAAGGCTCATATGATTGAAAACTCCAGTCAGGCTTATTCTCAATTATGCTTCTAATAATGTTCTGCGCTCTCTCCGGCTTAATTGAGAAAAGCACCTTCACTATATGTTTGCATAAACGTTTCTCCTCTATTCCCTTACGCCAATCATCACAGTCATGCCTCAAGACCTTCTCTTTCAGATAAAACTCCACAGTGTAATTCTTCACCTTTGCCTTGATCACGTTATCTGAAGATTCCTGAATCGTCAAATCGTCATCCCCTATGCGGCTTCCCCTGCGGATACGTCCCAGATCAGTGAGTTTTAGAAGAAGCCGCCAGATGTCTCTAGTTGCGGCTGAAAGATCTTCTCCATACCTTCCTGTTCTTCCGTAAAGGTTGTATTCTATGATTCTTTTCTTGATTTTATCATGCTCCGGCTTGGCGACATTCAACATTTGCATAAACTCAATGCAGTTTTCAATGGCATAACCGTGAAAGTGGTTATTGAAATATCCGTATATCTTCTCAGCTTTTTTGCTGGCCCCCTTTAGCTTGGGCACCCACTCCCTTAACTCTTCCTCAGAATAGCGATAATTATACCATGGCCTGCGATTTCTCCCATGCCATCGAAAGTAAGCAAAGTTCGCGGTAACGTGTACTTCAGGAGGAAGAGAAGGCTCATCTACCACGCAGTAGGCTACGTTATGATCTCTCAGCATTCTCCAAGTCTCCTCTCTTAACCATGAGGAGTCCCTGAATTCGACGGCGAATTCATAACCGTCAGGAATCGTCTCTAGAAACTCTTCCAGCTTTTCGACGTTATGGTTAAACGTGAATCTCGGAGGAAGCTGAACCAGTATGCAGCCTAGCTTACCGCTTGCACTGAGAGGGTCTAGGAGCTCTAAGAATCGTATTAGATCCCTCTTGATGTTCTCCTTTGGGTCTAGCTTCTTCTCATGGGTTATCAATCTCGGAAGCTTAGCGGAAAAAATGAAGCCTCGCGGAGACGTTCTGTTCAACCCGTATATCGTGGACTTCGATGGGTAACGATAGAAGGTAGAGTTAATCTCAACGGTATTAAAGAATCGAGCGTAATAGCTGAACATTCTCTTTTCATCTTCATAGAAAGGTCCAACCCACTCTTTATATGACCATCCGCTCGTTCCGAAAAGTAGCTCTGGCATCTCCTGCTTCCTGCGAAGACCCCCTCGCCGTTCAGAAAATAAGTAAACAGTATCTAATAGGGATTATGTATGCCTCTCCATCCTTTTAGACTGAAGCATAAAAAATACTTTGGACGAACATTTTTATTCGAAGCGGAAAAGCGTAGCCTTTGTAAAATCACATCGAAAAATAAAATAGGATTCTTAAGAATACGAAAATAAGAGTCTCACGCTTTATTTGATTCTTCGCGTCTTACAACAGTTATAGTGCATTTCGTTGCTATGGCCGCGATCACCCCGAGAGCTGCAAGCCATGGAGCTAATACCGCCCCTATGAAGCCAGCCCACGCAGGTATCTCCAGAAGCGTTGTGCCTTTCTCATCCTTGACTATGATTCTCCTCACATTTCCTTCATGTAGCAAGTTCTTTATTTTCCCCACAAGCTCATCAGACGAAACAACGTATTCTTCTCTTCGAGCCTCACCTACTGGTGTGCCGCACTTCGGACAGAAATTTGCGCCTTCAATAAGATCAGCGTTGCAGTTCTTACACTTAGCCAAAACTATTTTTCCTCCATTTCTTAATTATCTATAGATTGCGCTTCAATTTAAATGATCGCGTTTTTAACTATTTCTTTGACAGATATTCTACTTTCGGCATGGGCGTGAATGTTCTAAAAAATTGGCTATCTTCGCGTCTTAAAAACGTAATAGAAGGCAAGCCCGGTGAATGGTAAGCCGATAAGCCACAAGGTTAAGAAGGCTGTGAAACTCAAGCCGCACATAAGAACTATCACTATTGGAATCACTGGGAAAATCCATAAAATGGCCGTGAAGAAGAGGGCGCTCAGAATCATGGAGGCTGTTAATTCGGCCAATTCAGAATTCTCATTCGATTTCCTCTTCACTGCGAGCCCTCCTATAATTAAAACTTACTTATTTTAAGTTAAATTTAAAAAGAAATATAAAAATCTTGTGTATGTGAATTTTTTGGTTAGAAAATCAATATATGGCTGAAAAGATTTCTCAATGAAGGCATTTTACGAAAAGATTATCAATATAAACTTAAAAGAAAACGATTTCGAGAGGTTTTCTTTATTGATCTCGCTACTTTCAGAGTATCCTATGATTTCAGCTTCAAATTACGATGAAAATAGAGACGAAGATCATCATCGAAGCGAGTTTTATAATACTGTTCGTATGGACGTATCAATAGTTCATAACTCTTTTATGATGATTAGTGAAATACATTAACGGAAAGGCATGGAACAAATCATGAAAGAGCGCGCTCGTATTTCTTTTTCTTTTTGTGCATGATATAGCCCCTCTACGCATCCTAATAATATAAGTGTAAAACATACAAACGTCACATGAGAAAAATTCGATGCGACAAATCAAAGAGTTCAAAAATCTTCTTAAAGATAGAAGAGATAACAATACTCCGAGGGGTTCTTCATGATAAAGCCAGATGAATTACAAGAGGAACTACGTGGAAAACTATTCTTATCCTCAATGATGAACATAACAGATGGGGCTTTTTGCTCGGGTAGAAGCGAAGGCTGCGCAATGGTTCAGATCGGAGCGTACTTAGCTGAGCCTCCCGTCTACGGGAAACTCGCATCGGTCTTACCCCCTGAAAGACAGAAGTGCATTCAATTCCTGTCCGAGGAATGCAGAATAGCGAAAAGCAGATCGGATGTTCGTGTATGCTTGAACCTCGCAACCCCGAAACTTGAATGGGGACTGGAAGCCGCGGAGGCTTTCAAAGAAGCCGGTGGGGATATCGTTGAACTTAACGCTCATGGGTCCTACGAGAGGTACCTAAGACTTGGACTGTTAAGGGCGATGGTTCTTCCCGAGAATAGGCCTAAGCTAATCAAATGGCTTGAAGCTCTCTCTGGGATAGATATTCCGCTTATTGTGAAGTTCAGAATGGATGTGATCCCCGACTACCCGTTCCTCCTGGAAGAAATTGCTGACTTAGACCTATTCGGCGTGCACTTCAACATTAGAGATGAGGCTCTTAAGAGGCCGAACTTCAGATTCGTTGAAGAAATCCGAGAGAAATGCGAATTTCTCCTCGTCAGTGGCTATGTCAGATCTGCTGATGATGCGAGGAGGCTTTTCGCCTTAGGCGCAGACATGGTGGGGATCGCGGAGCCAACGATTAAGGATCCGCACTTTATCGGTAAAATCGCTAAGCAGCTGAGCATGTAAAAGGCGGGCTTAGCTATCCGAACCATTCCCGCATCTTTTCTACGAATTTGGGAAATGCGATTTCGGGTTCAGCCAGTTCGCGGTGCCATCTCTTCTCCCACTCGAACGTCACGTATCCCTCATAGCCGCCGTCTATAAGCATCTCAAGCATCTTCCTCAGCGGGACATCTCCCTCTCCGGGTAGAACGTATCTCGTTTTGCCATTCTCGTCGACGATCGAGTCTTTCACATGTACATCTACGATATAGGGAGATAACTTAGCATAGGTCTCCTCTGGGCGTTCATTATTGAAACGGAAGGGATGATGCATGTCCCACAGCACGCCGACGTGTGGATGATTAACCATCTTCATAACACGGGAGACAATGGTCGAATCGGCCCAATCGTCATGGGTTTCCAAAGCCAACGTAACCCCGTAATCTTCAGCTTCATCAGCCATTTCCCTAAGGTTCTCAACTAGAACAGGCACCATCTTCTCCACGGTGTATCCTTTAGGTACATATCCGCCGAAGACCCTTATGACGTGAGTATCAAGTTTAGCGGCAAGTTTTAGATTCCGCCTCGTTTCCTCGAAATGCCTTTCTTTTTCCTTCGGGTCGACAACAGCGTAACTCGCTGAGATGGAAATCCCGGAGACCGCAACGTTATAATCGGAAAACAGTTTCTTAGTTTTCTCCAATTCTTCGTTAAACTCAGGCAGTCTGCTTATATCCATCTCATCTCGGATGCCGCGGAATTCTATGCCGTCAAAACCCATCTGGGATGCGTTCTTAACTATCTCCTGCAGAGTCCAATTTGGGCATCCTAACGTAGTAAAGGATAGTTTCATACATGTCTCCCTCCATCAGACATGTCTGTTGCATTATAGTACAGCATACCAAAATAATAAAGTTGACTGCATTGATATGGGAGGGCACCGTTTAAACTGTAGGCGTGAAAATTCTCTCAGTGCTCTATGTAACTTTTATACTCTAGCTGGGTACCAATAGACTGAGGGGAAACGTTGAATGGAGAAGAATGAGGCTTCTTTTCAGAACATTTCAAAGGGCATCATCAAATATTTTCTATACACGGGGAATAAGACGAGAGAAATCTCTTTTCCCCTAGGCGGCATCGGGACTGGCTGTATAGGCCTCGCGGGAAATGGAAGACTTATCGACTGGGAGATCTTCAACAGGCCGAATAAGGGAAGCATTAACGGCCTCTCACACTTCGCCGTTAAGGCTGAAGCCAATGGAAGGGTCCTTGATGCAAGGGTCTTAACAGGCGACTTACCGCCTCCCTATTCTGGAGAGAATATGGGGCGGGCTTCTCAATCCTTCGGTTTCGGACCGCCGAGAGGTTATATGGCTGGTCTACCGCATTTCAGAGAGGTGGAATTCGAAGGAGCTTATCCTATCGCAAGGTTGAGATTCAAGGATGAAAGATTTCCAGGGAAGGTTCAGATGACGGCGTTTAACCCATATATTCCACTTAATGATCTGGACTCAAGCATACCGGCTGCATTCTTTGAAATTGAGGTTCGAAACACAACCGACGAGACGATCACATATACTGTCTGCCTCTCCGTTCAGAATCCCCTGCCCGAGGGCTCAACGGTGAATACGTATGGGGAGCATGGGAAGGTTCGATTCATAAAGATGGCGTCGAATAAGCTCGATGAAAAGGATGTGAAGTTCGGGGATGTAACTGTAGCTACGGATTCTCCAGATTTTAGCTACCAAGAATACTGGTTCCGAGGGCGATGGTTCGATAACCTTCATGTTTACTGGAAGGACCTAACATCCCCAGGCAAATTTAAGAATCGCCGTTACTCAAAGCCCCATGAAGGAATACAAGATCACTCTTTGCTGGCCGCTCACTTCAAAGTTAAGCCGGGAGAAACAGGGAGAGCTAAGTTCATAATAA
>CAZCXS010000069.1:0-5554 GCA_964502685.1 uncultured Candidatus Bathyarchaeia archaeon | reverse complement strand
AATCTTGTCTCACAGATCAAGCAGCGGGTCATACGAGTTCTTCAGCAATCTCGATCTAAATGATATCTCAGCTTTGAAGAAGCATTATGAAGATTTCAAGAGGAACGCTGCAAGCAGATTTCAAGCAGATTATGATAGAGGATACTTCTCAGCGCTTACAGATTTCCTGCGTGTCATCATAAGAACCGTCAGTACAGCTGAGGGGGAAGATCATGTTAGAACGAAAAGCTCTTCATGAACGTATATAGCAAGATCCATAGAAAGAGCCAGCTGACGATGAAGATGCCTACGCCTGTCTTGGTGACCATGGATTTCTCAACCTTCTCTATGAATATCTGCCTCAAGATCTTGTCAGAACTTAAATAAACCAGCATGGCTATTACTGCAGCGGTGATAATGTCCTCTATCCTGAAGATTAGACAGATCAGGGCGGTCAACGCTCCGAGGACGGCTTTAATCATATAGATTACGTCTAAGGGCTTCAATTTAGCATCTACTCAGGTGTGCATGTTGGAGGAGTTAAGTAGCCTCGATATTGCGGTTATAGCTGCTGAGCTAGACATGGCTCTTAATGGCTCTCGAATCAGCAATATTTATCAGTTAAATGTGAAGACGCTGCTTTTAAAGCTTCGCAAGCCGGGGGGTCTCCGCGAAAACCTTTTGATCGAGGCTGGAAGGGAGCTTCACATCACAGCCTACGTTTTCGAGAAGCCGATCAAGCCCCCTGATTTCTGTATGGCTCTTAGGAAATACCTGAGAAACGGTAGGATAAAGAAGATTCAGCAGTACGATTTCGAACGGATAGTTGAGTTAATCGTTGAGTCTAAAGCCGAGGAGTACCGGTTAATCATAGAACTCTTCGGCGATGGAAACATAATCCTGGTGAATCCTGAAAACAGAATCCTGCATGCTCTGACTTATAGACGGATGAGAGATAGAGATGTGATTCGAGGCGAGATCTTCAAATATCCGCCTCCCAGAGGAAAGGATCCGAGGGCTGTCCGCCGCGAAGACCTTGAGGAGCTGAGAAAAGCAGGTCAAATCGAGATTGTCCGATCAATCGCGAGGATTCTAGGCGTCGGGGGGAAGTATGCTGAAGAAATCCTCGCACGCGCAGGTATCGAAAAGAACAGGCTGTCCTCTTCTCTTAAAGATGAGGAGCTGGATTCGATTTATGAAAGTCTACAAAGGCTCCTTTCAGAGGTCTCGGTTGATAATGAAGCGCCTTCAATATTCGTTGACGAGAAAGGCAGATGGGTCGATGTATCTCCGGTTGAGATGAAGAAATACTCAAATTTGAAGCGCATAAGATTCGAAAGCTTCAATCAGGCCCTTGATGAATTCTACGCTAAGCTATTTGCGAAGGAAAGCGTATCCGGGGTTGAAGAAGCCTTTGAGCAGCAACTCGCACGGTTAGAGAGGATACTTAAAGATCAGGAGATGACTCTCGAAAGATCTCGGAGCCGAGCTGAAACTTACAGAAAGGTGGGAGAGGCGATTTATCTACACTTGAACGAGATACAGTTTCTCATACAAAAAATCATGAGCGAGAAGAGATCTGGGAAAAGCTGGGAAGAGATAGTTGAAGCCCTAACCGAGGAAAAGAAGAAGTCACATGTGCCAGCTGTTTACTTTGAACGTTTAAATCCTAAAACCTTAACGCTTCGAGTTTCTATGGAAGGCTTAGTCTTTGACCTTGACTTACGGGTTTCAGCTCAAAGGAATGCCGCTAAATATTATGAGAGAGCGAAGAAGGCTGAGAAAAGAGCTAGGGGGGCTGAAAAAGCACTTGAACAGACTCGAATGAAAATCGAAGAGGCAAAACGTCGAAGGCTCGAACAGACAGATCGAAGGCCAAAGCTACCGCCCAAAAAGAGGGGAAGAGAGTGGTACGAGAAGTTCCGTTGGTTCCATTCCTCCGAAGGGTTCTTAGTGATAGGAGGCAGGGACAGAGCTCAAAATGAGATAATCATCAAGAAATACATGGAGTCCAGGGACCTAGTCTTTCACGCTGAGATCACTGGAGCTCCATTCGTCCTTCTGAAGGCTGGAGACAAGCAGCCCTCGGAGGAAACAATTTACGAAGCCGCCCAGTTCGCCGCCTCTTATTCCAGAGCGTGGAAGGAGGGCCTTGGATCAGTAGATGTCTACTGGGTTCATCCGGATCAGGTAAGTAAATCTCCCCCTTCAGGCGAGTACCTATCGAAGGGGGCATTTATGATATATGGGTCTAGAAACTATGTCAGAAATGTGCCTTTGGAAATAGCCATCGGATTAGTAAGGAACGGCGATCAGATTCGGGTTATCGGGGGGCCTCCCCAAGCGATTGCTAAACAGACCCGTATATTTGTAAGAGTCACTCCGGGAAACGAATCCAGCGGACGATTAGCCAAGCGAATAAAAAATATAATGATAAAAATGTTACCGGCGGAAGAACGCAGAGACGCCGATGAGCTGCCTTTAGAGGAGATCCAAAGATTTTTACCGTCGGGAAGAGGCGCGATAAGCAGCAAATAGTTATGCTTGATGTTGGGTCTCCTTCTAGATGAGGATTCAAGCTCTATCTTAATTTTTCAAACGTTCACTATCCCAGCCCGATGACTTTATTAATTTTACGCTCTCATACTAGTTGAGTGCGTCATGGGCTATGATCGGGCGTTATCCGCCATCTACCTGGAAGAATCAGACAGGGTCGCTCAGATCGAGTATATCATGCATACGAAACTCATCACAAAGCTTTATGGACGGGATCCCTTTAAGGCTCCTCGGAAGGCTTTAGCTGAGACCTACAGGAAACTTGACGTTGATATGATTTTCTGGACACTTCAGTCTTGGCATCCGTGGGATGAGGCAAGGAGACGTGGGGAATTTTTTGACGAGAGAAGAGACTGGTCAGTTCTCTTCCCTACGACTTGGAGAGCCTCGATCCCCGTATCCTCCGTCGAGGAGGTACTGAATTACGACCCGGCTGAGCATGTAGATTTAAGCAGTGAGCAATTCAACAGGGTTGTCGCTTATTTTGAAAGGGAACATGAAAAACAGCAAAGATTATTTAAAGAGCAGCTTGTGCCAGGCGGGTATTACTGCACATGCTTTATGTGGCCTGTTATGACGTTTGGGCTTGAATGGACTTTGAGAGCTGCCTATCGAGATCCGAAGAGATTCGAGTGTCTGCTGAACAAGTTCGCAGAGATCTCCCTACGCGACTTTCGCGCTTGGGCTCAATGCGACATTAAGGCATTCATAAGCCATGACGATATCTGCATGACTGAGGGGCCTATGCTCTCGCCTGATTGGCTTCGCCGCTATGTTTTCCCTTGGTATAAGAAGCTATGGCATATTCTCAAAAGCAAAGGGATAAAGGTTCTCTTCTGTTCCGATGGGAACATCACAAAGATCGTTGATGACATAGCGGAAGCTGGGGCAGATGGCTTTATAATGGAGCCTAGCTGTGATCTTAAGCTCATAGCCGAAAAATACGGGGACGATAAAATCCTCATGGGGAATGTAGACCTTAAAGCGCTTACCTTTGGAGATGAAAGAGCGGTTTACGATGAGGTTATGCGGTGTTTGAATACCGCGGGTCACTTTCCAGGCTACTTCATAAACGTCACAGGGTCAATACCGGATAATGTCCCACTCGAAAACTTGGAGTATTATTTCAGAATCTTCAATAAATATGGAAGAAGGCCTTTGAGAAGGATTTGTGAGGCCTCTCGGAAATGCATAGGGCGAGCATAACGCAAGCTCGCAGAGATTGATTTGAACCCTATCTTGCTTGAAGAGACAATGTTTTCAGGTATGCCTCAATCTGGCCGCTGTAGCCAAGAGCCTTCGCTTTCCCTTTTGTGTGTCCTCTGAGTCTAGCCAATTTTGCTATTGCCTTGTGAATGCCGGAGCTGTACTGGAAAGCCTTTTTTCTTCTCATCGCTGCTGATCCTGGAACTCCCATTTTCAGCGCAGCTTCTCTCAAAATGTGCTTTCTCAATTCATCATCTTTTCCCTTAATCTTGTATTGCAAGGGTATCTTCATCGCGAAATCAACAAATCTCTCCGAGAGGAATGGGCACTTGTAATCCACATTCCAAAACGCGGCGATCTTATCAATTTCCACTTTATCCCTTTTTGCCGTTTCAACAAGCAGGCTCATAACTTCCCTTGCTTTTTCCTCGTCGTCTGAGTACTTCCTATACAAATCGTAGCCGCAGAAGAGCTCATCCATTCCGTTCGCTGAGAGCACGGTTTCTATTCCATTCTGAGAAGCGATCTTGAAGACATAGTAGAAGCAGACGCTGTTTTCCAAAAGAACAAGTCTATCGAACTTTATGATTTTGAGAACAGACCTGATCCCGCTCTCTAGATCCTCTAGGGATATCGTTTCGTATATTAGGTTTAACCCCAGCCTCTCAGAGACCTCTTTGGAGGCTTCAATATCTCTCAGGCTTGAAAATCCAACGGTTAGAAGCGTAATCCTTTTCCCTAAATCCTTACATGAAACCGCAAGTATTGAACTGTCAACTCCGCCGGAAAAAGCAATCCCTAGATCGTTCTGCTCAATACTTCTCACAGCCTCATAGATCTCTTCTCTGAGCTTCTCAATGATCTTCATAGATTCAAGTTATGTGGAGTCTCTCACTTAATACTTAACGGAGCCTAAACATCTCTGGAAAGAAGGTTTCTTGTTAAGCTAGGCTTCAACAAAAATGCTTATTAAGTATCGAATAATCTTCTTCGTGAAAGGCGGGTGAGTGGGGCCACCTCCACCCGTTCCGCCATATAAACCCCGGGATAGGAGGTGATAAACAAACATGAACGTAAAAGAGATAAGCCTAAGCGCCATTTTTGCCGGCTTATACGCCGTTCTTCTGATCTTCTTGGCTCCCATCTCCTTCGGTCCGGTTCAGCTGCGGATAGCTGACTGTCTGCTGCCGCTTGCCGCATTGTTCGGATGGCCAATAATCTATGGCGCAACTATTGGGTGTTTAGTCGGCAATGCCGTCGGTGGAATAATAGCGTTTGGAGCTGCAAATCCCATAGACGTAATCTTCGGTTCAATCGCGAATCTGATAGCCACCTACGCGATCTTTAAGCTGAGAAGACGTAGACTTCTCGGATGCGTGCTCGGATCTTTAATCGTTGGGCTGATCGTAGGCGGGTATTTATGGTTATTCGTGCCGGCGCCCGAGATCGGCGGATTTTCCCTACCAGCCTGGGCTGCAATGATAATAAGCATAACAGTAAGCAGTCTCGTCGCGGTCGCGGTTATCGGCTACATGTTACTTCTAGCCATCAGCAGACCGAGCGTGATCGAACCGGTTAAATCAAAGGGACTAAAGATCTATACTTGACGAAGACAGCACTAGTTCAGGTCTCGAAAGTATATGAGGCTTAAGAAGATCAGCACTGCCCTTTCCTATTGCTAGTCCTGATCTGTACTTGTCCTGATCCCTATACAAATATATGCGAGAGGGTCGATCTCGTCAGATTCGAAGCCGTGGCTCTCCCCAGGCTTAAAGACCAGCACGTCTCCCCGCGAGATATCGATCTCTCCCTC
>CAZCXS010000068.1:0-5556 GCA_964502685.1 uncultured Candidatus Bathyarchaeia archaeon | reverse complement strand
GCTGACAAGGTGAAGTATCGGCCGGATTACTTCCCATTCACGGAGCCAAGCGTTGAACTTGTAGCCTATAAGGAGGGTTATGGATGGATGGAGTTTGGGGGTTCCGGCATATTCCGCCCCGAGGTTACGTTGCCCCTCGGAATCGAAGTTCCGGTTTTAGCTTGGGGACTTGGAGTGGATAGGCTTTTCATGATGAAGACCGGGATTGATGATATCCGCTACCTGTTCTCTTATGATCTTGAGTGGATCAGACGCGTCGAAGTGATCTAAGATGCCGACCGTTGAATTATACCGTGAGGACTTCGAATCTCTGCTCGGCACACATCTACCGGAGGACATCGAGAAGCTGAATGAGATTCTAGCATACGTCAAGGGAGAAGTCAAAAGCATCGACTACGAGGAAATCCGCATTGAGCTGAAGGACAGCAACCGAGCGGATATATGGAGCGCAGAGGGACTGGCGAGGGCTCTCCGAGGATTCATGGGATTCGAGAGGGGACTTAAGGAATACAGGGTGGCGGGTAGCTCAGGGGTCAAAGTTCACGTGAACCCGAAGCTCAAGAACATCCGTCCCTATATCGGCTGTGCCGTAGTGAAAGGCGTCAAGATGACCGACGCTGCGATCCGTCAGATCATGCGTTTTCAAGACAAGATGGATCAGACTTATGGAAGAAATAGACGTCGAACCTCAATAGGCCTCTACGAATTCGATCTAGTTAAGCCGCCGCTTCATTTCACCGTGGCAAAGCCGAGGGAAGTAAGCTTTGTTCCTTTAGAGTTTAACGAGAAGATGACTCTAGAGGAGATACTTGAGAGACACCCGAAGGGGAAGGAGTATGGGCATATCGTCCGCCAGTTCCCGGTATGGCCCATCTTTATGGACTCAGAGAATCAAGTCCTATCCTTCCCGCCCATCATAAACTCTAATGATCTTGGAAGAATCACGGAGAAGACGAGGAACGTCCTGATTGAGGTCACAGGAACATCCTATGAGACGGTTATGGATACATTGATAAACGTGACTGTTGCGCTGGCAGATCGTGGGGGAGAAATCTACTCGGCTATGATACATTATCCGTATGCCGAGATGTCTGACGATGTGACGCCGAACCTTAATGTTGACACAGTCAAGTTAGATGTCTCTTACGTTCGAAAAGTCATCGGGCTTGATCTAAGCGTATCAGAGATCGTCTCCCTCCTAGAAAAGGCTCGTTATGGCGTCTCAGAATTTTCAGATACGAAAATAATCGTTCAAGTTCCATGTTACCGTGTAGATGTGCTTCACCCAATCGATGTAGTTGAAGACATAGCAATAGCGTATGACTATAATAGAATTCCAGATGAATGGCCACGGCTGGCAACCGTCGGCAAGTTATCTGATGAAACTGCATTTCGAGACTTAATACGGGAGATAATGGTCGGATTGGGATTCCAAGAGGTCCTCACATATATCATGTCTAATCCGGAAACCTTATTCGCGAAGATGAATCTAAAACCCTCGAGAGTTGTTGAGATTGCAAACCCGAAAATAACATCGATGACTTGTCTCAGGAACTGGCTGCTTCCCAGCCTCATGGAACTTCTCAGCCATAACGTCCATGTAGATTATCCTCAAAGAATCTTCGAGGTAGGATACTGCGTTATCCATGATGAGAAGCAAGAAAATAAAACTAGGGACATCGAGAAACTCGCCTGCGTAAATATATATTCAAACGCAAACTTCACCGAGGTAAAATCCCAATTAGACGCCTTGCTCTCCAGCTTGGGGATCGAATACGAGTTAAAGGAGACAAAGCATGAAAGCTTCATTGACGGCAGAGTAGGCAAAGTGATGATAAGAGGGCAGAAAGTAGGAATCATAGGAGAAATCCACCCCCAAGTGCTCCAAAACTGGGGGTTAGAAAACCCTGCGTCAGCATTCGAGATCTCCATAGACCATCTGAGACTACTCAAATACGGGCGATGAAGACCACATTGAGAGATCCTAAGAGAAACGTTTAAGTTGAAAAATACGTATCTTCATCCCAAGCGATGAGACGAGCTTAAAATGAATCCCGCCGAATCCTGAAAAGACCCGCATAGACGGACCCGACGGAGACGGATGACGCTTCATCCATCCATGATGAAGGGTTTACCCACATGCGGGACACGGCGGGCGTGGGCGTAAGAATCCGCGTCTGAGAGAGCTCAGCCGAGAAGAGCGTGCCCGCTCTGCTGTGAAGCTGGGTGTTAGTGGCGCGGAACACAGCGCCCACGAGAATCCAGCTATAAACGTTCGATACTGTCTGATTTTGAAAGGCTGTTCCATCCGTTTTTTCTTGTGGAAACTCGATTTGTGTCCTGGAGATAAGTGGTGTGGCTTATTTATCATCTATAATTTTAAAGGGATTGATTGGGATGGAACTTTTAGCCGCCGGCGTATGCTGGGATTATTGTGATCCGGGTGCCCTCCGTAAGATCGGTCTCCATTCCTTTTAGAAGATAGATGCTTCTTCCATTCACTATGAAGATCAGGCCTTTCGACAGCGCTGATTCTTCCGCCCCTTCAAAGATTCTGTATTTTTCTGCGAGAACCGCGACAAGATCCCTCAAGCATGCTTTCTCATCTAATTCAAATCGTTCCTCCTTTTTGCCGATGGAGTCAGCGATGGAACCGAGGAATCTCACAATGACTCTCATCATCAGTTCACGCAACATATTTAGAGGAATCGGTTGTTATTTAGTAATAGCCCCGTATGTTGGGTTCCAGCCTCCTTCTTCTGATGGCGGAATCCTTGCTGTCCATCTTCTCATTCTCTGATGCTTATTCTAAAGGTCGTTTGCGCGTAAATCCGCAAATGGCGAGAGAAAAAAATACCTTTAAAAACTCATTTATGGTATGAGGCCATCAATTAATCAGTGATATGATATTCTCTGGTGGTTCTTATGTATCCAGGAGGATACATGGGTAAAATATTAAGGGTGGACCTAAGCGAGGGTAAACTCCGCGATGAAAAGCTCGATGAGACGATGTTGAGGAAATTTGTCGGCGGCGTGGGGTTCGGAGCGAAAATTCTCTATGATGAGGTGCCTCCCGGCGTGGAATGGAATGACCCTGAAAACCGTATTATTGTGGCATCAGGTCCTTTCGGAGGAACTTGCGTCGGCGGCTCCGGCACGATCTGCGTTGTCTCTAAAGGTCCCATGACAAATCTTGCAGGTTCAAGTCAAGCGAACGGTTTCTTTGGAGCCTACTTGAAATTCTGCGGGTATGACGCAGTTATCATACAGGGGAGAGCTGATGAGCTGACATATCTTCATATTAAGGACGGGGAAGCCGAACTAAGAGATGCAAAGCACCTTTCAATGAAGGATACTTTCACGACGGAGAAAGAAATATTGAATGAGCTCGGTTACAGAAAACGCGGCGCAAGCGTATACTGCATAGGGCCGGCGGGTGAGAATCTTGTCAGGTTTGCCAACATCATGGGTGACGAGGGACATTCAGTCTCCCATAACGGCCTCGGAGCCGTGATGGGATCAAAGAGATTAAAAGCCATCGTAGCCTCTAGAGGAAGCCGAGAAGTTCCCGTACGTGATCCGGAAGGCTTGAGAAAGTTAGCTGAGGAGATGTATCGGGATCAACTAGAGGGATTCGGAGGTTTCCTCGATAAATGGGGGACAGCCGGCATCGTCGAATCTGGAGCTGAAGCTGGCTGGCTGCCGGTGAAGAATTACACTACGAATGTCATCCCGAAATCTGATTATGAGAGGATAACCGGTCAATACATAAGGACGCATTTTAAGGTTCGGCCTAAGCCATGCTGGGCGTGTCGTATACGACATGTTATCGAAGTTGAGGTTACAGAGGGGCCATATAAGGGTCTGGTGGCAGAGGGACCGGAGTATGAGGTGATCGCTGGAATGGGCACTCAGATAGGTGTGAAGGATCCGGGAGCAGTAACGATGCTGGGAGACTTAGTGGATCATCTCGGAATGGATGTTAATGAGTCGGGGTGGCTTTTAGGGTGGATTATGGAATGCTACGAGAAAGGCATACTATCAAAAGAGGATCTTGACGGTATAGAAATGAGATGGGGAGACGCAGAATCGGCGAAGAGAATGCTGGAAAAAATCGCTCATAGGGATGGATGCGGCGCGTTGTTCGCGGAGGGGGTGAAGAGATCAGCGGAGAGGATCGGAGGGGAAGCTGTGAAGATGGGTATTTATGCGATGAAGGGAGCCGCACCTAGAGGTCATGATCACAGGGGACATGGGCGATGGACTGAGCTTCTCGACACTTGCGTCTCAGATACGAGCACATGTCAGACGGTATCCGGTCAAACAGTCCGTTTACCTCCAGAAGTTATAGATCCTAAATCTCCTCCTGAGATTAAGAATCCCTTCTCACCTGAGGAAGTTTCAACCCATATTGGTAAAGGCTGCGGATGGGATCAATTCACGGATTGCTTGGGATTCTGCAGGTTCAATAGGGGATGGAAGCAGACCGTTCCTATATTAAATGCGATAACCGGATGGGACTTCACGATTCAAGAGGCAATGGAAGTAGGTAGACGTGTTGTGAATGTTCTACGCGTATTCAATTTACGACACGGTCTAGACACAAGTCTAGAAAGGCCTTCTCCGAGATACGGTTCAACACCGATTGATGGACCGAATAAAGGGATCAGCATAATGAAGCGTTGGGACTTTATGGTTCGCAACTACCGAAGACTAATGGGATGGGACGGGGAGACGGGGATTCCGCTGCCGGAGACTCTGAAAAAACTGGGTTTAGAGGAGCTTATCAAAGATTTACCAAAGTTAAGATGATGACGGTCAGAGTCGTATGGTTCGACTTTTCCTTAAGGACATATGGAGCTTAGTCTAATCAATGATAAAACAATACATATTTCCCTTCTAACTGGGACATCAAATATTTCAAACGGCACGATCAGAATGGGGCATTCGCTTCTTTTGATTTCTCTTAATGTAAAAGATTCAGATCTTAGCTCTCTCTTCCTTCTGATAATATTTTGTCCACTTAAGCTTACGAGCATCACGCTTAAGCTTAAGCGCGTTCTTCCGACATTTGCTTGAGCAGAACCATAGTGTCGACCCGTCGCTTTTTACGTACATGATTCCCGTTCCAGGCGGGATCTCCCCTCCGCAAAACGAACATTGATGAGACCTTGGCATCTCACTCATCCTCCTTCAGTGTTCAGATGGTAAACTTGAAGATAATCAACTTCTGGGCTGAGCATTCATAAACGTTTTCACTTTATCTTTCTGGCTTCTCTTTCCGTCTCTCTCAGCATCAGTATGTCATTAAGTCGGACAGGGCCCTTCACATTCCGAGTTATTATTCTGCCTTTATCGGGACCCTCGAGTATTCGGACTCTGACTTGTTGTATTTCACCGGTCGCCCCTGTTCTACCTACTATTTGAATAACCTGAGCGGGGGTTAATGTCTCCTCTCCTTCTCTTCCGCTCATTCACCGGACCCTTCCTTAATTCTCTGAACTCTAGTAATTATCTCCTTAACTAGATCCTCAGCTTCTCCAGTCTCAATTATGC
>CAZCXS010000067.1:0-5584 GCA_964502685.1 uncultured Candidatus Bathyarchaeia archaeon | reverse complement strand
CGTGGATACATGATCTCCGCTACTTTTTCAGCGACCCATGTTGAGCTAAGAATATCGTTTCCTACGCCTAAGTGAGGCCCATGAATCTCGGTTGATCCAGTCGGTATGATCGCAACCTCTAATTTGGGAATGATCTCTGCAAGCTCCCTGTAAGTATGTTCATGCCAGTATACCTTCTTCACTTCACCCATTAGATAGATCCCTCACTTCCTACTCGCAGAATTAGAAGTTAAAGATTTCATTCAAACGATCCTTTCTTTCTAAAGATCCAAGGGGTAAGTCAGCGGATCATCTTTAGCTTCTGCTTGAAGCCTCAAATTTTACTCCACGTTGGAAGACTGGGAGATTTCCGGCCAAGAATTCTTTGTAATAATCATTTGCATGGTCAAAGTATAAGCTTGTCCCGTCAGGCCAGGATATGCGGAACCTCATTTTTGGTTCAGGCTTCTCGGCTGGCGGCTCGATGCTAAGCCTTTCCAAGGCATTCTCATCTATCGTGACTCCGAGTCCTGGGCGATCTGGAACTCGTGCATATCCCCCTTGGACTTCTATTTTGTCTTTTATCAGGTCGTCTGAATATGTCTCATAGCATGTTATCGCAGGCCATAAGGCATGAGTGAGAACTGAGCCGAGATGAAGAGCAAATGCCGTTGTAAGCCCCGTGCCGACGAGCTGAAGCCAGAAAGGCATATTTACCTCCGCTGCTGCTGACGCTTGGCTTTTTACGCGGCTAGCTCCCCCTCCAATGACAAAGCCGTCACATATGTTTTCCCTGATGCATACCGTCAAGTTCGGAACTCCATAATGAAGAGCAATAGGCCGTGAGATCATTCTTTTTATCGTTATGTATCCCTTCACATCACTCTGAGGGATAGGCGTCTCGAAGATAGACACCTTCGGGAACTTTTCTAGATCTCTCAAAATCGGCACAGCATAACCAGAGTTTATGAGTAGACTATTGAAATCAAGGTCTAGCTTGAAATAGCTAGGTGTTGCATCGCTTACGGCCTGAACCTGTTCAAAGATATCAAACCATGGGCGCGCTTTAAGTTTAGCATTACAGTATCCCATCTTCACCGCGAGTTTCATTTCTTCAGCCCAGTCCTCCGGGGGCATATCAATAGCCCACCATGAAATTGGGCATTTATCTCGAATCTTGTCTCCCATCAATCTGTAACATGGGACACCCATAGCTTTTCCTACAAGGTCGAAAAGCGCCATTTGCAATCCGGCGCCTAAAGAGTCGTCCCACAGAAAATCCATAGGGTTGTGATCAATCACTCTCTTGACTTGATCATCGCTTACTCTGCCCCAAGTGTAGTGAACCACGGTTTCGCCGTATCCGACGAGGCCATCAGTAGTGGTCACCTTGCATATCTCAATTAGTGTCCATCGCCAGATTCTTCTGGACATGTGAATGCCTGGTCTTTCTCTGAATGGAACATCCAGGAGAATTCTCTCAACATTTGAAATCCTCAATAACATTCACCCTGGTCAATAATCTACCTCAAGAGAATAAAAGAGTTTTAACAGCATCTTTTTGGAAAAAGACTAGAATGGAATTTTTAACTTGGAACTCTGCTTCATCCAAGTCTTCCCATCTTTTCCAGCTCATCTGCAACCCTCTTTAGGCCGAGTTCTTCGAGTTTTTTCCTCGTTGGCCATCCATTCTCCTTGTTCCATCCTCTGAGCTCATAGTATTTATCCATTAATCTGAGAAACTTCTGTTTGTCCAGAACGACTCCATCGTCTTTTCCGGGATAATGAAAACCAACTTTTATGGTTTGCTCATCAACCTCTCTGCAGCGGCCATAATTCCTCACGTCAATCGCCCTCAGCAAATTAAAGATTCTCTCTCCAGCCTTCTGCATCTCGCTTTCGTTCATGTCTATCCCGGTGCATGCTGAGAAGAGCTTCGCCATCAATGCTGTATCCGCAGATCCATCCTCGCTGAACATGCTGAATACTCTGGGATGTTCATAATCACACAAGATCAGCGAATCAACAATCATGCCTCGATCAGTATGCCAAATCGCAGGTATAGCTCTAGCCTCAGGCGGATCATACTCGACGGAAGGATCACAAACATTGGGATCACCGTAAACCTTCTCAGAGATCATACGAACCCTCTCCAGAGAGAAAGGCCCCCTATAAGGACCGATTTTCGGCAGATACGATTGCACATGAATGGCCCAAGAGTGTGTAGTGTCACTGGCGGGATCCCTTGTATCCATACACCACTGTAGGGCAGATGGCAGCCACCAGGGCCAATATGCCATGCCGCCTGGACCCCAATGTCCACCCCAATGCTCGACTTGACCGCAATGCCGTGGGTATATCCGGTCAAGCAGATGCTTCCCTTTCCCCCCGAATAGTTTTTCCGCAGCGTAGCATGCGCCATCTGAAAGGGCATCTCCTATCGGCCCTTCCCGATACGCGATTTTACGTAGTAGCATTGCTAGAAATTCCGGCGGGACCGGTGCACAGTCCCTTAGATATTCTATCGGCTTTTCAGGTGTCGGTATTTCTAAACCATCAATTTCCTCTATCAGTCCATGCTGTTTGCACAATTGCAGCCAGGGTATTATCCCATAGGAGACCTCCCATCCGTTTATTCCATAGTTGCTTGTTAGTACTCTAGCTTCAATCTGAGCGTTATGAGATGTTGTTCTATACCCATAGCACATTTGTTCGGTTGTATAAAGCGTGGGAAAGACTTCCCCCTGTACATCCATATAAACTGTATTAGTACATACAGTTGAGCAAAACCCGCATTTATGACGGCGGAAATTTGGGCCTGAAAACGCTTTCTCGCTTGGCCATCTGGGATCGCTACCAGGCTCGCTCGGCCTCGGCCCCTCCCTACTCTGCCTCAGACAGATCTCGAGAAACTCTTCAGGCTTAGCTATTTTCACTCCTCCAGTTCCACGTACAGCAATCGCCTTAAGATTTTTGGAGCCCATGACACCGCCGAAACCTCCTTGCCCAGCCGCATTCTCCGTTTCAGTCTGAATGATAGCTATCCTTGAAAGATTCTCACCCGCGGGGCCGCAAGAGATCACCCTTGTTTTTTCTCCATGTATAGACCTAAGAGTTTTCGCTGTGGCATATGTGCCGAGTCCCCAAAGGTCTTCGGCGCTTAGTATTTCTGCATCCCCATCATTCACCCAGATATAGACCGGCTTTTCAGCTCTCCCCTGGATGATTATCCCATCAAACCCTGCATATTTGAGTTCAGGCCCCCAATGCCCACCCATTCCAGAACGAGAGAAACGAGGAGGATGCAACTGAGGAGCTACGCCTAAAACCTCTACTCTTCCGGCTCCTGAGGCTAAGGTTCCAGTTAATGGACCTACCATTATCATCAATCTGTTCTCTGGGTCAAAAGGCCCGATGCCCGGGGTTATCTCCTCCCATGCTATCATCGCGGCGACGCCGACGCCGCCGATGAACTTCGGGACGTACTTCATTGTATCAATCGTTGTTATCTTTCTTTTAGAAAGGTCTACTCTCAATATTTTGCCTGTCCATCCATAGACCTCAGCCATTTATCCTTCCCCTCGCTGATCAGCTGGAATAAATGTTAGAGCCATGCTTGGACAGACTTCTACGCAGACCGGTCCGAGGTCTCTATCCTTGCAGAGATCGCATTTAAAGTAGACTCTCCTGCCGTTCTTCTCTTTGTATTTTATGACTGCCTTTTCTGGCATGAGTGGACATGCAGAAGCACAAGCCCCACATCCTACACACTTCTTTTCATCTATCACTCGGGCGCCCGTCTTTTCATCTATATAAATCGCGGGTTCTCTGTGTAGGGATAAGCAGGCATAATAACACGCGGGCCAGTCACATTGCTTACAGATCTCGATTGCTGGAAATCTTGGTATGAAGTCATCGAAATCGATTTGTATCCGAGATAAAAAGGGGTTGCATTCCTTTTCATGATACAGCGAACACGCCACCTCGCATTCTCTGCATTCCAAGCATCTCCGCTCATCAAAGTTTATAACGCCTGATCTGGGTACTTTAACTGTGACTATTGGATGAGACATCACATTCCGCCCTCCCTTTGCATGTCTTACATGGGCATTCTGCTAATAAGTTTCGTTGCTTTAACTCCAGATTCTTCTCTCCCGTTCTTCATAGATGCTCAAGAGAGAGTGGGGACTATACTTGATTTTTTCAGAATATTTGGTTAATCCTTTTGATATCTGTGGAGAATGAAATAATATCATTCTGAAGAACCATCATGTTAATGTGCGGAGATTTAAAGCTAAACCATTAGGAGAAAGTTCGTGACAAATTAGCTGTAATTCCCTTTTTGTCACAGCTCCCGTCACTATCAACGGCTTCTTCTCCTGTATCTTTTTAAAGATCGGCATTAGTTCTTCCACTGATGGGGAAAAAGCTTTCGCTGGGTAATCAATACTTACTTGTATCGCTTTCAGCTCTCGCACTTCTACTAGTTTATCTGCAATGTGAATATTTGCAGAATGAAGATGGAAGATCGTATATTCAAATGCGTTTATGATCCTCAAGTCGTAAGGAAGAAAGATCTTCTCGTAAACCTCAGGAGAGACAAGAACGGAGTAGTCCGCTTGGGTTCTACAGATAGGCTTCGGCGCCCAAATACCATACATACAGCAGTAACCGTTCTCGAATTTCGGAAGCAACCTTATCTGTGCATTTAGAGCATCAATAAATACGCTGGCGCAGAAATCTAAGAACCTCTTCAGAAGATCTGGATATCTGTAAATGGCTATGCATAGCCTGTCAGGGGTGAGCGCAGAGGCTGCCATATCGATTGGGCCGCGGAATAAGGGCTGAACGACTGGTAGGCGTCCTTGAGACAGGTCGATTAGGACGGAGGTGAACTCCAAAAACTTTTCAAGCCATTCATCGTTGACCTTCAAGTACGAATCCATTCTTTCTATGTCTTCTATGAAGGGTTCCGCCCAAACCTTCCCTGAACAAACACGAATGGGACATCCGATGAATGCTTGGGTCCAGCAAAAGTCGAATGGAGCTAATGTTCTGAGGAAACTGCCGTAAAGGACTGAGTGTTCTTCATTGATTTTTAATTTTTCAGCGAATAGTCTAGGGTCAATCAAGGCTGGGCTTAAGTAAGCATCGTCGGATACGAGACGGCCGTCGGTTAATGGTATCTTTCCATCTCTTCGAAGCGGGCTATACTTCGTGATGTAAAGAAGGGGCTTCGGATTCCTCTTGCACCAAAACAATTTGTGAGTTTCTAACGTTTCTTCTATACTCATTACCTCTCACTCAATTCAGCCATATAGTGATGAAGCATTGTTAGACGCTGTTTTAAAGAGCATTCACACCATTATATTTGTTGATGATTAATTTTTCATTTAGAACCAGACCTGCTTGTATTTTTTTAGAATTTGAGAAAATCAGCGGATTTAGAAACATGTTTACGTATACGGTTTTTCACCTTGTTGTTTCGATCCGCATGATTCTCTTTAGGGGCTTCGGATTCCTCTTGAAGTGCTCTCTTACTGGCTCTAGGATTTCTATGAGCGCCTCTGCGACGCCGTTCTTCAAGTCAAGCGGATGTATTTCG
>CAZCXS010000066.1:0-5650 GCA_964502685.1 uncultured Candidatus Bathyarchaeia archaeon | reverse complement strand
CGATGCATGCTATTCCTCGATCCGCAAGAACAAGAGCACCAGCCTCAAGCGTCATACCACCCGCGGAGCTGGGAAGAACAGCAGCTGTCAAGCCCGCGGCTGTGGTTCCCCTTCCACTTGTATATAGGCCTCTGGGAGCTATTCTAGGCACGTATCGAAGCATTTGAGACTTCGCGGTTCCAGGGTCGCCGACGAGGAGAATGTTAAGCTCTCCCCTGATGCGTATATCTGGCAGATGTTTTGGAACCCCTCCGAAGAGCAGATACATTATAGCCTCCTTTATGTGTTCATAGCCATAAATTGAAGGCGCGATGGAACGGATGATCTTTTGATGGACATCAGGGTCTTTAGCGATTTCAAGTATCTTCTGCTCTTCTTCGGGCGTAATCTCTATGGATTCCGGTTCTTTCCCGGTGGTGTCAATGAAATTGGCATCCAAGTATAGGCTGAATGCCCTTAGTTTTCCTGCCCTCGGATAGGATCTAGCTTCGGCTCTAACGATGCCTACGACATAGACGCGGTCGCCAGGCTGAGCGACATCCACTATGTCTCTTCCAATCAGCTGGATATTCAGTGAACGAGGCGTCTGCCCAGGCGGCAATTCCTCCGGGTATTCTTGGATTCGAATCTCCTGTGAATCAACAAACTCTGATTCTTCTTGGATGAATTCGAAGCTTCTCGTTGCCCTGCAATCTGGATTTGGACATCTAGACGGGAAAGTCAGAAATGTTCCGGTTTGAGGAACATCTATCGGCGCATCGCATCTCTTACATCTAAAGACAGCTTTTGTAACCAGCGGCCTGACATTCGTTGCACGTATTACAATCCCTTCAATCATCACTAGCTTGCCAATATGCTTGGAGCTAAGAACCCGCAGGGGAGTCACGTAGGGAATTCCCCTTATTCTAATGGTGATTCCTTGTTCCCTAACTTTTTCGGCGTACTCTGGATCCTGTATTTGAAGCTGATCGAATGCAGCGTTATTTCCATACTCTAAGTATTCGTCTGGATTCTCAAGCAGCCTTTCTGCGAGCTTGCTATCCGCAACAAGAACATCTTCAAAATCTATAACGAGCGAGGTTGAATCGTTTAAGGCCATCTGGGATATTCTTTCACGATATTTATCCGACTTCAGGATTATTTGAAACCTTTCCTGAGGTCTATCTATAATAACTTCCGTCATCTTTCCGTTCTCCTAGAGGATTTCGCTCCTCCACTCACTTATTATTCGGTTTAGCTCTTCATAGAGGGCGAGCTCCTCCACCGTCAAATTTCTTATGACTTGGCTTTTCTGACCTGGAGTGGAGGCAAGCGAGATGATCTTCTTAAGCCTGCAACTAATGATATCCTTTGAGAGATGCTCAACATACTCGTATTCTCTCATCTTATCCGGACTCGACCTAGAGGCCCTTCTGAGACTTTCCAGTATACGTCGCAGTCTGGGATAAAAATCTTCGGGGAGAGATGAAAGGCTGCTTACAGGCTGAATGCGTTCTCTATGAAGAATCGGGTATAGTCTCGACGCCGATAATGTCTCTTCTCTGAGACGAACAATACCGGCTTTTTCGAGCTCCCTAGCCACCCAATATTTCAATTCGTACTCGTTCCCCTCCTCAAACGGCCCAACCGTGAATCCAGCTAACTCTATCTTTGATGAGTTTCTCACCGCGACTACTCTAGTAGGCTTATTCTCAAAGAGGTAATCTGCATCTTTGATGCTTAATACGGCGTTTTCTTGCGGCAATATTTAGGCCTCAAACCAGCTCAGAAAACATAGTAAAATAGATGGGATAAGGGATATAAAGTTACAGCTGTCCTTGATGTTTCTGGGAAAGACGTTTTTCTGGCTTAAAATTCGGATTTAAAGGCTTCCTCAACGGATAAATTTTTCCGCAATAATACTTCATTCGACCTTTAACAAACCCTATCAAAACGTTTGACTACATATCATAATATTTAGAAATCTATATGTCTAATATGGAATTCAACCATACTTAGTGAAGAAAAAATCTTCGAACGAAAAACATTGAGGGATCGAGATGCTCCTTTTAAGTAAGAAGAGAGTTAATACATTCGGATACGAACTGCTTCTGAGAGTCTTGATTCTAAGGGACCAATCGATGAGGATTTGGACAAACCTAGCTGATTCCGCTGGAAGGGAATAGATTTGCGGTTACATGTTCATAAGAAGGGATTTAGAGCTCTCGGCATCTCAGAGAGCTTCGTTAAAGGCGTAAGCGAAGAATCGATCCTCGCAGGGGTTGTAATGAGGGCTGATGGGGCCATCGACGGCTTCACATTCGCTAAAGCAACAGTCGGAGGAATGGATGCAACAGAGAAGATTCTTGAAATGTACAGGAACCTCAGAAGAGACGATATAAGTGTTCTCCTCTTAAATGGATGCGTCATCAGCTGGTACAACGTGATTGATCTACACCGGGTTGCAGAAGAGACAAGTCTGCCGCTGATCTGCGTTACATATAACGAGTCTGAAGGGTTAGAAAAATACTTCAAGGAGCTATTTCCACAGGACTGGGAGAGACGAGTCGAGACTTATCGAAGAAACAAGAGCAGGACGTCTATTAAGCTTTCCACGGGCTACACAGTTTATATCAGGTTTATAGGTATGAAAATTGAAGAGGCTAAGGGAGTACTGAACAAGTTTACGTCTCACGGGTCGATTCCTGAGCCGCTTAGGGTGGCACGTCTCCTCGCCAGGTCCATAGTCAAGAACCTGACTTAAAGATCGGTGAATGGCATGAATATCTCTGAAAGAAGACTGGATGAAATACGGAGAGTGCTTGAGAATCTGAAGGAGAGAATGGCTGATGGGACACTTGTAATTGTTGAAGGACGGAAGGACATCGAATCGCTGAGACGACTTGGGGTAATTGGGAATATTCTTCCAGTAAAAGCCTCAGGCAGGAGCCTTCTGGATGCTTTGAGAGAAATAGAGAGACAGAAAGTCAGGGAGGCAATACTACTAATGGATTTTGATAGGCGGGGACGAGAATGGACGACGCGTTTAGCGAGACATCTAGAAGTGATGAAGATCAAGCCAAACCTCACTTTTTGGAGACAGTTACTCGGTCTTATGGGAAGGGACATCAAAGACATAGAAAGCTTAGCCAGTTACATTGAGACCCTCAACGAAAAAACAGGTAAGAATATATTGAACGTCTAAGAGTAAATAATGAACATTATGAAGAAAGATTCATGAACGTTAAAAACATAATGGAAATAATGAAATTTGGTGATTAATGAGGTGATAACGTATTGTCTTTTCAGCCTTTCACGGTTAAATATGTTATTAGCGCGAATTTTGAAGTTGAGGGAGTCGTAGAGAAACCTGATGTTATAGGAGCCGTTTTCGGACAGACCGAAGGGCTCTTCGGATCAGAGCTCGACCTAAGAGAACTCCAGAAGACAGGAAGAATAGGCAGAATAGAGATAGAACTGAAATCCGAGAAGGATAAAACAAGAGGGAAAATAATAATTCCCACGAGCCTAGACAGAGTCTCAACCGCTATTATAGCTGCAAGCATCGAGAGCATAGAGAGGATAGGCCCATGCCAAGCGCGTGTCCACCTGGAGAAGATAGAGGATATACGAGAAGCAAAACGAAAGGCGATAATTGAAAGAGCTAAGGAGATACTTCACGACTGGAACCTCGAGAGGCAGCCGGAAACCGAGGAGATCTTCAGAGAAGTCTCCGAGATCTTAAGAGCCGCAAGAGTTCAGAAATATGGTCCTGAGAACCTCACAGCCGGCCCGGATATAGACTCTGCGAAGGAGATAATCATTGTGGAGGGAAGAGCTGATGTCATCAATCTGCTTAAGGTTGGAATTCAGAATGTCATCGCGCTTGAAGGCGTCAAGATCCCTGAGACAATAATAAGATTAACCAAAGAAAAGGAGGCGACGGCTTTTCTAGATGGCGACCGCGGGGGAGACTTGATACTAAAGGAGCTCCTTCAGGTGGCACGCGTCAAGTACGTTGCTAGAGCACCTAAGGGTAAAGAAGTTGAAGATCTAAATGCTAAGGAGATTGAGGTTGCACTGAAGAATCGGGTTCCGGTTGAGGAGATTCTTAAGAGAAAGAAAAGAAAGAGAAAGAAGATTCTTGTTCCAAAAGAAATTGAAAGCGCGATTGAGAAGCTAAAGGGCACTCTTGAAGCGATTCTTTTAGATGAAAATATGAATGAGATTACTCGCATACCGGTCAGCGAATTAGCTGAAAAGCTGAAGGAGATAGAGGGCATCGATACGGTTGTCTTCGATGGGGTGATCACTCAAAGACTAGTAGACATCGCAAGCGAGAAGAAGATTAACTATCTAGTCGCCGCGAGAATCTCAGATGTCATTAAACAGCCACTGAACGTCAAACTGTTGACCTTTGATGATATAGTAAAATAGCTTTTATGAGCTCCTGAAAAAGTCAGCCAGAGTCTTAGGCTTCTTAGATGCCTGAGTGGATAAAATATCCTTTTCTTTCACGCCGAACATTGATAGAATCCTTAGAGCTGCCGGCGCAACCTGCTTTCTGATATAGTACTCAACATCTATTTCTTGAGGAGAAGCCAAAGCGTAGGGTTTCACCCTCTCATAGAGCCGCCCTGAGCCCTGCGTTATGACATAACCCACCTGATCGCCTACTGTTAAGTCCCAACCTAACTTTTTTAGAATTCTCGCCGCCTCTACATGAGGCGCGTTTACCTTATACTTCTCCACAGGCCTAGTGAGGGTCTTCCATATTATTAAGTCTCTATATGGCACCTTATGTTCCCGCAGATCTCGGATGAGAGACCTCACAAACTCAACTGCCTTCTCAACAGAGTTCTCTTTTAGAACCAATTCTAAGACACGTTCCTGCGTTACCTTCGCTACATTTGCCCAGTCTCCGCGGACAACCTCTAAGCCGACATTGTCTAGACTGCCGTCTGGGAGGAGGCCGCAGTACCGCTTCTTAGCCTCCGTGAACAAGATTCGCTTATAGGTCTTCTCGGGTCTTATCTCTAATCCGAGATGCTCTCTGATTCTTCTAACCAAAACCTCAATCTTCTGAGGATCATGCTTTATGAAGAGACTATCCGTGTCGCCATACACTATCTCAAGCCCAAGCTCCTTCGCAACTTCTATACTCCTCATAATCATGCTTCTCCCCCAAGCCGCGGTGGCTTCTGCAACTGGCTTTCTGAACCAACGGGCACCTATCCATCCTGCATAGCCGTAAGCGGCATTCGTGATGACCTTAACGGCTTTCTGACGTGCATCTAGAAGCTGATAATCTAAGCTGTCCGGATCGACCTTTCTCATGGCCCTCCGTATCTCGTCTCTGGCTGAGATTAATTTTGTGAGGATTCTCTTGTAGAATCCCGGGGGTTCCCTTCGGAATTTATGGCCAACTTCAGGCGCTACATTCACCCCTGACTCTGGCTCAGGCTTGGAAGGCGGAACATAAGTGTCCGGGGAGATGTTCTTCTCAATCATTATGTTTGGGTACATCGATTTAAAATCGAGCACGGATACGTTCTCATGTATACCCGGCTTGGGTTTAAGAACCATGCCTCCGACATAGGGAATGTATCTCTGCTCCATCCTTTCCGGTATAAGCTCACCTATCTTACAGGCTTCCCGAATCAGATACCAC
>CAZCXS010000065.1:0-5660 GCA_964502685.1 uncultured Candidatus Bathyarchaeia archaeon | reverse complement strand
ACAGGAGTCACTCTTTTAAGAGACTCAGCTGAAAGCACCGTTGAGGCGGCCCACATAAGAGCTGTTAGGATCGCGAGAGCTTCACCGATCATCAGCATCCACGCGCCGCTTTACATTCCGCTTTGAGAAGGCTGCAGCGGAGAGACTAATTGCAGTCTCTTCCTTAATAAATCTTGCAGCGAATTAGGTGAAAAGAGCGAACCGTTCAGAGGGGTATGGGAGAAATCCCGTATATTCTTGAATTGTTCACGGAGAATATTATATGAATGATGAGGAGACTTTAAGATCGGTGACCTGTCTATGAAGCCGCGTGAGAGGGCGATTCGAGCTCTGGAGCTTGAAGAGCCGGACCGTGTGCCCATGTTCGAGCTTGAATTTCAATACCCAGAGGAGATAATAGGGGAACCCTACGTTCTGAGCGAGGATCAGAAGGGCTGGGCGGTGACCGTGTTTAGGGATTTTCTGAAGATGGATAAGGAGATGATTAAGCGTGGGAGAGCCTTGAACGTCAACGAGCATAACAGCAGAGTTCTCGCCGAGACCTGCAGGAGGATGGGTTACGACATTATCCGAGTTGGATTCGTGCCTGATCCAATCGAGTCTTTAAGGATTCTTCGAAGAATAGCGCCTGATCATTTGATTGCAGGTTCAGCCGGGGGAACGATCGGCATCCCTGATGGAAAGAGCATGGCTGAACTGGTTTATCAGATCTACAGGAAGCCGGGGGAATTTAAGAGGAAGATGGAAAGCAGAATCAGAGATGAGATCGAGAATATTAAGAGGCAGGCGGATGCGGGGGCGGAGCTCGTCTTTGACTGTACTGATTACTGCCTAAAGGAGGGGCCATTCTATTCCTTATGGGTTTATAGGGAGCTGATCTTTCCTTTTCTTGAGATGCTTGTGGATGCCGCTCATAAGAAAGGCATATTCTTCGTTAAGCATACGGATGGATACATTTGGCCTATAATAGATGATCTCATAGCAACAGGGATAGATGCCCTCCACAGCATAGACCCAAGCGCTGGGATGAGCCTTTCAGAGGTCAAAGAAAAATACGGAGACAAGGTTGCATTATGCGGGAATGTCGACGCAGCCTCCACGATGGTTTATGGAAGCCCAGAGCAGGTAGCCGAGGAAGCTAGAAAATGCATAAGGGACGCGGCGGCCGGGGGAGGATACTTCTTGACAACGAGCAACTGCATCTATAGGGGAATCCCGCCGATTAACAGCATAACCCTTTCAAAAGTCGGAAAGAAGTATGGGAGGTACTCTGCGCTTCGATGATCAGCCTTCAAATGATCTGATTGAAAACGTTAATTATATGGAAGGCGAACCTAAACCGTAAAGGATTCATACCGGTAATATCAGATTCGGGCGATAATTTTCTCAACGAAGGAGGAAACTGCATGTTCAGATTGGCGCTTGAATTGAAATCGCGGAGAATAGTCTTGGGTAATCTCCCTTTCCTAGGAGTGAGCTACCAAGGCAGGGAGAAAGACGAGGAGTACAGGGAGAGATTCTCGGATAAGTCTGAGATGAAGAAGGTGATGAGGGTCGCCTTGAATTATGGAGTGAGGTTCTTCTCGGCTTCATCCCACAGATTCAATGATCTTTCCCCGCTGTATCTTGAGGCTGTAAGGGAGATTGAGGATGAGGAGGAAGTGGAGATCACGTTGATAGCTTGCATCAGCATACCCCTACGGATCAGCGGGGCAAGGGTCAATGATTATAGAAGATGGAAGACGCAGCTTCTTTATGAGACGGAAAAATTCGGAGGCAACATCCTATACAGGGCGCTGGATGACCCGGTTTTGAACTGCCGCCCAGGATGGAGGGGGAACCTCAGAAGCGCAAAGCCTTACCCGATGATTCAGCTTCAGAGAGAACTTAAAATCGACTGGGAGGCATGGGAGAACAGCATCGACATGTTTTCCAGCTGGAGAATCGGATGGATCGAACCTGGATCGGAGACGGATTTTCTGGCACTTGCAAGAAGCGACCTGCTCGGCGAGATTATAGATAGAACCAGAGACGCGGGGTATCGATGCCTATTAGGCTCTCATCATTTAGGCGCGACGGCTCCGCTTTTAGAGGAGAGGAGGATGCGGGGCTTCGACGGATACGTGACGCCGATCAACAAGCTCGGAGTCATGATGTTCCCAACCCGAAGAGAAGCAGAAAAAGCCGTCAAAGAAGCCAGAAGCCGAGGGAGACTTATAGTGGCCATAAAACCCTTCGCGGGAGGCAGAATAAACCCCAAGGAGGCCCTGAGATACGTATTTCGAAGAGCGGAGGCTGACGCATGCATGATGGGAGTAGCCTCCACGAGAGAAGCCGAAGAAGACTTCAAAGCCGCAAGGCAAGTCTTAGCCGATGAAGGCGAAGAGGAATAAGAGACGGCGTGCGCGTAGAAAAATAGGTACATAGATAATGCGCATTTCTGCTCGTTAATGTACATAAATGCACGTGCTTTATAAATGAAAATTTTCCCCAAGGCATGAAACGAAATCCCAAGCCTATATAAACTATTTAAAGAAAAAATTCTGCAAACCGAAAAGAGAAAGATCAGCAGAGCCGCGTAATTCCTTCCGGTCTTCTTTAAGACGGAAGGGAAATATGGGTTAGCAGATTCTGGGCACGGGGTCGCCTATAGGCCTCGCGATTATCCTCTTCCCTCCAACAACGGTCTCCATAGCGACTCCCATGAAGCTCCCCGTTGCCTCTCCGATGATCTCAGCATCCCTGCCTTCATCGGTAGATCTGAGAAGCTCAAGAATCTCCTCAGCCTTC
The DNA here is from genome assembly GCA_964502685.1 of uncultured Candidatus Bathyarchaeia archaeon. Lineage (GTDB taxonomy): Archaea > Thermoproteota > Bathyarchaeia > Bathyarchaeales > DTEX01 > B63. The sequence continues at coordinate 2,870 of CAZCXS010000065.1, read as the reverse complement.
TCCTTCACGGCTCCTATAACGATTTTCCCCTCGTTTCCCACCTCCAGAGGGTCGAGGCCGAGCATCTCACAGGCAGCCTGCACATCTTCTCTGATTGGGATCCTGCTTTCATGTATGAGTATCCCCACACGGGATTTTTCGCTGAACTCATTCAAGGCGTCAGCGAGCCCTCCTCTCGTAGGGTCCTTCATCGCGACGATGCCTCCGGCTTCTCCGAGAAGGGTCTGAATCAATCTGTTCAGGGGCTTAACGTCAGACCTGATCTCGCTTCCGAATTTTAGGCCCTCCTGAGCTGAGAGCACAGCTAAGCCGTGGTCGCCTATTGTTCCCGAGAGGATTATCTTATCTCCGGCTGAAAGGTTCGAGTCAAGCACCCATCTTGAGCTGAAGCTCCCTCTGAATCTCTTAACAACCCGCAGGTTACTCTCCAAGGCATCCGTTCTCCTCCCTACTCCTGAGATATTGATGACGCAGCCGCCTAAACTCCCCTTCTCAACGACCTTTGTATCGCCAGTCATGATCCCAACCCCAGCCTCAATACAGGTTTCCCGCATGCTCCCCAGTATGCGTTCAAGATCGCTTAGGGAAAGGCCTTCTTCGAGTATTAGGCCGCAGGACAACGCGAAGGGCTCAGCGCCTAGAACAGCGATATCATTCACGGTTCCGGAGACCGCGAGGCGGCCGATGTCTCCTCCCGGAAAGAAGATGGGCTTAACAGCATGCGAGTCGCTCTTTAGAACTATATCTCCCACAGCTGCGGCGTCATCTAAGGCTTCAAGGGAGACGTCTGATGTGGTTAGGCCGCTGAAGCCTCCCAGATTCTTTACGATGTAGTTCCTGATTAAATCATGCATTACTGTTCCACCCGCTCCATGAAGCATCGTGATCCGCTCAGCATCCTCTGACAATGAATCTCCCTCCTGCTCGTCCATATCCGCATCTATTAGCGCCTTAAAAGAGGGAAGGGCTCCCATAAAACTTTTGTATCTTTGTCGCTGAAAAACAGATTGGAGGTTCATTCTTGTCTATTTCAGAGAAGCTCACGGATTACGATCAGACGATAGACTTGTTAAGCAGGCTGAAGAAGGAGGAGCTTGAAGAGCTCGCTGAGAGGAACGGCATAAAGCTAGAATGGGAAGACCTCTCCGGGAAGATTCGAAGAGCCAGAACAAAGTCGCAGATAATAGATGTTCTCCTCGAGTCTGAGTTCAGGGAATCAGACCTCATTGAGCTATTAGGAATCTCACGTCTAACAAAGGATGAGCTTCTGAACTGCATGAACGTAAAGCAGCTGAAGAAACTTGCAAAAGAGACGGGGATCGAGCTCGTAAAGTCCTCCATTTTTGGGACAAAGAAGGCGACGAAGAAGAAGGATATAATCGATGCCCTCAGCGTTCTCTCAACATCGAAGATCAGAGAATTCGCAGAAAAAATCTCACTGATAAAGAAGCCGAAGAAGATGAAAAGACGGAAGCCAAGATCAACCAAGGCGAAAGCTCGGATACAATCAAAGAAGCGAAAGAAGGCCGCTGCTAAACCTCCTCCCATTAAAAGGAGAAAGGCGAAACCCACTAAGCCGGCGGAGATGAAGGCGCCTTTAAAAGAAGAGGTGAAACCGGCCATCCCTCAGGTTTCAGCCGAGAGAATCGTGAAGAGACGGGGAGGATTCATCGAGGAGACCGTGAGGGAAAGAATAACGGAGAGACAGATCGTGAGAAGGATGGTTCTCCTAGAAGCCTCCGACAGAGAGATAGTTAAAACTCTTAAGGCGTTCTCCCCAAGTTTTGCGAAAAGGGAAAAGGAGTACGAGGAGCAGCTCTCCGAGCTATTCAAGAAGCGTGGGCTTACCCCCGAAGAGAAGGCGAAGAAGCGGGGAGGGTTCGACTTCGTATTCGATGAGAGCCGCATAGCAGTAGAATTGAAGGCCATACGCAGCCCAAGAGCGCTTGATAGGCTTGCGGATAAGATATCTAAGTATCTGGATCAGTACGAGAAGATATTCGCCGTCGTGGTTGACGAGACGAAGACCCCGGAGAAGACGAGGAGAACAATCAAGAAAATAGAGAAGATAAGCCCGGAGAAAGTTAAGGTCCTAGTGAAAAAGGCTAAAAAGAAGAAGTAGCTGGGAACCTTTCAACCCATCTTTTAGACGAAGAGCACATCCTTATATATGTTCAATCTTTAGGTTGAACCATGCATGAATGGGCATTAGCAGAGGCAGTAATCAGAACGGCCTCCCAGATCGCTGAGAAAGAAGGATTAGCAGACGTAACCGAGGTAAATATCAGACTCGGCGAGCTTCAACAGGTAGACGCAGAGATCTTCAGATTCGCGCTCTCCCAGCTAAAGACGAGCAAGTTAGAGAAGGCCCAATTCAATATTCGAATGGCCGAGGCGAAGCTTCGATGCCGAGTATGCAATCATGAATGGATATTCTCAACGGCCAAGCTGGATGAGGAGGCCAGAGAAGCCATCCACTTCGTCCCCGAGATCGCCCACACATTCATGAAGTGCCCCAGATGCGGCAGCCACGACTTCGAGATAATCTCCGGACGGGGAGTCTGGATCGAAAGCGTCAAAGGAGTGAAGAGGCATGGCTGACCCCCGCGTCTCCTTAATATCCGAAAGGCTTAGGAACATCCGAAGAATCATAGCTGTCTCAAGCGGGAAGGGAGGAGTCGGCAAAAGCCTCGTGGCATCCGTCTTAGCCTTAACGCTTGCAAAGAGAGGGTTCAAGGTGGGATTCTTCGATATAGACTTCACCAGTCCGGCTTCGCATATCATCTTAGGCGTCAGCGGAGTTCAGCCTGAAGAAAAGAATGGAATAGTCCCTCCCATTGTTCACGGCCTTAGATACATGTCCATAATTT
>CAZCXS010000064.1:0-5674 GCA_964502685.1 uncultured Candidatus Bathyarchaeia archaeon | reverse complement strand
CCCGACCTCCTGAGTGCAAGTCAGGCGTTCATTCCAGGCTGAACTACCGGCCCCTAGCTTACCAAGATTAAAGCCTAAATTTAAGTTTTCCACTCCTTTTCCTATGCTCTGCGGCACCTGCACAGGAAGGATGACGGCTTATACGGTCTAGAAATTCGCGGTTCAATTCCAGTATATCTCGATGTTTTGAACCGTTCCCATCGGTTCATACTGGACGCCTAGCTCTTCCTTTAGGGCCTCAAGGTTCTCATACCAGCTTTGAAGCTGCGAGTATGAGTATTTCCCTCCGCCTTTATTGTATTCTTCCACCGCACTGTTATAGGCCTCAACGCTTTCCCTAAAGAATCTGACCCTTCCCTGATAGGCAACGTAATAGTCGTAGCTAAATGGGTTGGGATGGGTGGTATAGTTCAACTTTCCCCAAAAATCAGCAGGATCCCCGCTGCAATCGATGTAACGGGATTTCACAGCATCCAAGTCTATCATCCCATACGGTTTACCGACCTGCACGTATGCTACGGCGTCCTTCTCGACGGCATCCACGAATATTAGTCCCCTATCAACGGTCTGAAAGGCATTCAACGCGTGTCCCTCACCCTCAACGAATGCGATCTCAACGAAGGCACATCTTAAGCCCAATTTCCAAGCATTATCCCGAAGAGTTATGGCGAACCCCGTGCAATCAAACTCACCGGGCTTATATTCGATTTCATCCGTACTGTCCTGCTTAAGGAAATTCTTAAGCTCCTCCCATGTGGGATTTTTCAGAGTAAAGTTTTTCACGGTGTTGAGAAGAGTCTCATATCCGGCTTGAAGCTCGATTACATACCGGCTTGTCTCATTCAGTTTCCGCTTCAGCAGATTCACTCTGTCTTCCAAGAGGCTCCTGTTTAACTCTAAATCTGAAATCTGGGAGCTTAGATCATCAACCTTCTTCTTATACTCGCCTATTATCTTTTGAGCTTCAGCCAAATCTGAATTCAGGCTGGATATCTGATTCTCAAGCGTGAAGTATCCCGCACCGTAACCGACCACCACGCCGATAATGAGAGAGATCATTACCGCTGCGATTAATCCCTGCCTCAACACATACAACCCCGACAAACTCTTCGAATAAAGATTAAAGAAGAATAAGACCTTATAAAAGGAATGGCGCCTTAAATCCCCTAGGCGATGAACAACCCGCCTAATGGGGTTCATCTAAAGATTAGAGCAATCGATGAGGCGCTTCTCAAAATCCGGGAGGACCGCATTTGAAATTAAATGTTGAAAAAATTTGGAGGCTGGAAGTAGGTGTCAGCCCAGCTGAACATGGAGTATACAAAGACGGTTTTATTTATCTCGCACCGACCTTTAGAGACGAGTTCTGGAAGGTGAATCCTGAAAGCGGGACCATTTTAAAGGCCTTCAAGATGCCCGGTCACGTCTGGGGAGCACCATGGGTCGACGAGACCGGCCTTTACGGAGCCTCAACCGGAGGAGACATAGTAAGATTCAGCTTAGACGGAGAAACCGTATGGAAGAAGAATCCCGGCTTAGGAGACTTCACATCTGAAGCTGTAGCTGAAGCCTGGGGCGAATGCATAGCCGTCCAGTTCCCCAAGGGCATAGCTGTCCTAGACAAGAGCGACGGGGAGATCTTATGGTGTGATGAATGGACATCTGAAGCGCCGGACGGGCAGGAACCCACCTTCGACCCTGAGACCGGACTCCTATGGGTTTGCAAGCCTATGACAGAGAATGGGCTGGTAGCTTACGACCTGAACGGCGGAAAGGTCCATTCAAACGATCTACCGAGCCCCCCAACCACTTATGCATGCCCACAGATATGGACAAGTTACGTCTTAGTCGCATGCAGGAGGCACATAGCAGTGTTTGACAGGAGGTCCGGGAGAAGAATCTGGAGCAGAGATTTCTCCACGGTCCCGTACGGAGGGAAGGATCAGGATTCCCTAAGCGGCGGACCTAGAACCATAACGCATGACGGAAGAGTGATAGTCTGGACTGCTGACGGGGTCTTCATATGCCTCAATATAGAGAATGGGGAGACATTATGGTCCTTGGATTTTAAACGTTTAGGCTACGCCTCTGAGGAATGCAGCGACCCCTGGGGATACGCCGGTGGAGCCGCGGTGGACGGAGTCTTCGTCATCCTCGGAAGAAACAACCTTCCAAGGGATTCAGGTTCCCCCTTCGCTATTGATAAGAATAGGCTCTTCGTGATAGACTACAAGGCTGGAGAGATCATTTACGCTTCGGAGCCTGTCTATCAGATGGCCTGCTGCTGCAAACCGATCATTGCCAAAGGTAAAGTCATCATAGGAAGCTGGTACAAGGACTCCGAAGAGAAGACCTACGGGAACATTTACAATTGCTGGAGGATCAGCGTCACCGACGAATCCAGAAGGGTCCTAGATAGAGAATACCTATGGCTCGGAGGCATACACCACGGAGGCTACTCAAAAGGCTGCCTACTCGGCTTGAAACAGTCTCAATGTTAAAAAGGATCTGGAGACGCGGAAAATCTGGAGGCCGCCGCCGGGATTTGAACCCGGCCTCCAGGCTCCACAGGCCTGTACGCTACCAGATTCCGCGGTCGTCCCTTTTTTTCCCTCTACGTTACGGCGGCCGCGCTTCTTCAACGTTAGCCTTTATAGCGATGACATCTATATAGGTTTGGCGGTTATTAATGAAGGATCTTTCCCCGGAAGAGATTGAGTCTCAACTCAAGGGGAAGACTCTTCTTGTATACTGGTTTATGCTTAGGTCTCCCGATTCTCCTGTTGGGGTTCGGGAGATCCAGAGGAAGCTCAGGTTTTCCAGCCCAAGCATCGCGGCTCATCATCTGGATAAGCTTCTCTCCCTAGGATTGGTTGAGAAGTCTCTGAGGGGGGAGTATTACTTAAAGAAAGAGGTGAAGGTCGGGATTCTGAGATTCTTCACGAGGCTCGGCCGCTTTATGATCCCTCGGTATCTCTTTTATTCGGTCTGGTTCTCAACTATGCTTGTTGTCTATATTGTTCTCTATGGGCTGAGCGGATGCATCCATAATGTCGTTGCGATCATATTCGGGGTCTCAGCCTGCATAGTACTCTGGCTTGAAACCATCAGGCTTTGGAGGCAAAGACCAATATAGCCCGGCTGAGGATTGTTAAGTTCAAAAGCGGATTTCAGCCGTGTTCTCAAACGTTAAATACTCTCCGGGTACTTTCTAAATAAACGGTGATATTAATGAAGCTTGCAATTCAAGAGAATCTTCTACCGGGCGAAACATTCTTCGAGAAAATCTGCAACGCTGAGAAATTCGGATTCGAAGGGGTGGAAGTCTGGGGAAGGAAATTATCTGAAAGACTGCAGGAGATAAAGTCGTCTCTCGAGTCGTCTAAGCTAAGAGTCTCCACTATATGTGCAGGCTACCCTGGAGATCTGTTGGGAGCGGATAGCCAAGTGAGAAAAGCCGCGATCGAAGGGATAAAGGAGCGGCTTAGGATATGTGCTGATCTTGGGGGAGTCGGCGTCATAACCGTTCCAACCTTCGGTAAGCCCAAGATTCCAGACTTGTATCCATGGCTTTCGGATGTTAAGGAGATCGAAAAACGAATTCTTATCGAGGAATGCAGGATTTTGGGGGATTACGCTGAGGATGTAGGGAGCTACGTTATCTTAGAACCCATCAATAGATATGAGACGCATTTCATGAACACGCTCAAGCAAGCAGTAGAACTATGCAGGGCAATAAACAGAGAAAACGTGAAGATCATGGCTGATTTTTTCCACATGAACATAGAAGAGGCGGATATCCCCTCCAGTTTGGAAGAGGCAGCAGACCATATAGTGCATATACACCTGGCTGACAGCAACCGGATGCTTCCGGGGTACGGGCACACAGACTTCGAGAAGCCCTTCAAAGTTTTAAGAAGCAATGGCTATCGGAATTTTATGGCTTTGGAATGCAGAGTTCCCGGAGACCCATTTGAGGCTCTGACTAAATCCGTAGAGTATCTAAAGAGACTTATGTAGAAGGGTGGGGGAGATGTCTAAGGTTCGATTGGGATTTGTAGGATGCGGCGGAATCGCGGTGAACCATCTCAAAGGAATAGTCAAGAATCCCCATGTGAAGCTCGTAGCATTCTGCGACATAAATCTCGACCGGGCGAAGATGATTGCAAGGGAGTACGGCGACGAAGCGGCGGCCATATTCAACAACGCGGAGAGCATGTTTAAGGATGCTGAGATCGATGCTGCGTATTTTTGTCTACCGCCATTCGCTCATGGAGCCGAGTTCGAGGCGATAGACCGGGATATCCCATTCTTCGTCGAGAAGCCCATCAACCTATATCTGGATCAAGCTGTAGAGATAGCGGAAGCCGTTAAACGGAGAGGCTTAATGACCAGCGTAGGATACATGAACCGTTACAGACGGGGAGTACAGAAAGCCCGCAGCCTCTTCAGGGAAGACCCACCCATTCTCGTTCTAGGCGGATGGATCGGGAGAACCCCGCGGCCTCGACCGGATGTTCAGATCTGGCGATGGTGGATTGTGAAGGAGAAGAGCGGCGGACAGTTTCATGAGCAAGTTACTCATACCGTTGATCTTGCACGTTTCCTCGTGGGAGAGATATCTGAGGTACATGCCTTCCCGGCGAGGGGCTTTAACAAGGATGCGCCTCCCAACTATAATATTGAGGACGCCAGCGTCGTTAATCTCAAATTCACGAATGGAGCGGTGGGCAATCTTTGGGCTTCATGTTCAGCTAACGCCGGGGGAGGAGGGGTGAGTCTAAGGGTATATGCAAGTAAGACGACAGCTATCTTCGAAGGCTGGAAACACGATTTGAGGCTGCTTCGAATAGGCGGAAAGCCTGAAGAGATCCCTGGGGAGCCGAACATATTTGAGATAGAGGATAACGCTTTCATCGACGCTGTGCGATTGAATGACCCCTCAAAGATCCTCTGCACCTATCCGGATGCCCTTAAGACGCTGAAGGTTACGCTTGCAGCGAACGAGTCTATGGAGTCAGGGAAGCCTGTTAAGGTCTCGTAGACAGCCGCATCCTTCAGGATTTACGTTAGGAGTAGATGATTTGAGGAGAAAAACGAGGCGAGGCGACGCATGGAGAAGGTTAGAATCGGCGTAATAGGCGTTAAGGGAATAGGAAGAACCCACATTAATGCTATAGTCTCATCTGAAAATGCGGAGCTATTTGCCGTTGCTGACATAAACGAAGAAGCCGGGAAGACCGCTGCTTCGATTTACGGCGTTGAATGGTATAAAAATTACGAAGAGATGCTTGACCAGGAGGATCTTGACGCAGTCACAATATGCACGCCTCATTTTCTACACTCCCAGATGGCCCTAAAGGCCTTCGCCTACAACAAGCATGTACTAGTTGAGAAGCCTATGGCTATTTCTGTAGGTGAAGCCGACGAGATGATACGGGAGTCTAGAAGAAAGGGGCTTAAGCTCGCCGTTGTTTTCCAGGAAAGGACAAGGCCTCTCATCCAGGAAGTCAAGAGGCTGATAGACTCCGGAGAGATCGGGAGGATCTACCGTGCGTGCATGGAGGCATGCTACTTCAGGACGCAGGCATACTACGACAGGGATTCTTGGAGGGGGAAATGGGCAACTGAGGGAGGCGGGGTCTTAATAAACCAGGCGATTCATGACCTCGAC
>CAZCXS010000063.1:0-5697 GCA_964502685.1 uncultured Candidatus Bathyarchaeia archaeon | reverse complement strand
TCTCTGAATTACTCTAGAGCCTTATCGACTCTCCTCTCGATTTTGTTGGTTCTGAAATTTTTCGGTCGAAGAGCCTCTTTTATAAAGGCCCAAGCAGCCTCAGGGTCTTTTCCCTCCCCACAGATGAAAATGTCAAGAGCGGCGTATCTGTATTCTGGCCATGTATGAATCGAGATATGCGTCTCAGCTAAGATCAAGATGACGCTTACCCCTCTTGGAGAGAACCTTTGCTTAATTCTCCGAATTACCCTTGCACCGGCGCGTTCCGCTGCCGCTTCTAATGTCCCGCATAGGAATTCTTCATCGTCTAAGTCGCCTTCACATCCATACATGTCCACAAGCAATTCCTTAATTCTAAGCATGGCGGATTTCACCCGATAGAATTTCACTTACGTGGCTAACGTATTTTTCTCAGTATTTCTGAAATTTGGCCCTATTTAAATAGGTCTCCCTATGAAAGGTTCAGGTGTTCGTTTCCGCATATTTTACACTATACGATGCGTTTTCGGATGATCCTAAACCCCTTCTTCCTCCCGCATCTGGGGCAGCCTTCTGCTTTTAGATCCTCGATTGTTTGGAATTTTTGGCCGGTGCCTACTTCAATCTCGTAACCACACTTGCACTTGTAAGTCCTAACAGTCGGGGAAGCTTCACCTGTGTAGATTTTCCCATCAAATGGGCCTATTATCGAGGGACGCGTAATCTCAGTTGTCTCTAGTCTCGCTAAAAAGGTAGTGTTTGCGAACATCTCGGCGCCTTCGTATCTGTTAAATCTCGGAATCATCTCCTGGATGAAGAGACCCATCTCGTTGATCGCAGTCTGTAAGCCTAGCATCTCTTCAGGCGGCTTATGTGCGAAAGACAGGTAGATGCTTGCGCATTTCCTTTTTCTGAGGGCATCTATCCCTCTGGAAAGAAAGAGCTTTAGACCTTGAATCGTGTAAGGCGGATCGGTGAAGACGACGTCATAATTGTTCTTCAACCCTTCAGGAAGCGGCTGTCTCAAGTCGTGATGTACGCATTCTATGTTCAAGTCTTCTCTTCTGGAGATCTCATTTATCAATTTCAATAGTCTATCGTCGATCTCGATTACCGTTATCCTTCTAGAAGCCTTAAGGAGACCCGTAGCGATAGATGTTAAATCATCATCTCCCAAAAAGATGATCTCTCTGCCTTCAACATCGCCCCTCTCAAGCATAAAGAGAGCCCTCAAGACGGCGGTTTCAGGCGTACAGAACGCTTGATCCAGCCAGGTATAGGGACGCGGTCTAAGCTTCGCGTATTCTTTCAGCTTCTTGACCATGCTTCGGAATTGATCCTTGACGGTAATGGTCTTTCCGGAGCAAGCCTCGCAGACCAAGCTCATCCTCATTGATAATCCGAGGATATTCTTCACGTAATCCTCGCCTTCGCTCGTCAATACGGCGCCGGCTTTTCTAGCTATCAATCCGGTCTTCTCCAGTTCCCTCCTCACTGCGGCTACTACTGGCACGGGTAATCTCGCAGCGTAGGCCAAGTCTTTAGTTCCGATACGTCCATGACGATAAATCTCGCGGATGACCCGTCTTACGGCTTCTTCTCCTTCCGGCAATCGGGTTCGCTGTGATACTGCTCTTAAAATATCCTCATTATACGCGGTGGATCCCGCCTTGTTTTTTCCAAGATTATGGCTTGAGCATTCTGATTTTTTCATTTTTTCTCTCAACTTAGGATGTCGATATGTTTCCTTATTTCCTTCACTGATATATCAATATCTTTTGATTTTTAGAAGCAGCTTGGGCTTTGGGTCTGATTGACCGCCGTAATTTCTTCTTTTTATCCTTTTTCTGAGCATTTGTTTATTCTGTTTCAAGGTTTCAGCGTTGTGTTGGAGAAAAAATTTGTATATAAATGACGAGCAAAAAAGCTCGTGGATGAGCATTTTTGTACATGAGCCTGCGTATCGATTTTTAGAGAGAAATGTTTATATTTCGCTTTCTTTAATTATGTAAATTGTTTACCAAATGTAAATGATTTACCAAAAAGGTTGATACTGGAATGTATAGAAAAGATTTGCGGGACATGTATAAAGAGGCAATAAGAGAATGGCGGGAGAGCTACAGAAACGCATTAAAAGAATGGAAAGAGAGGCTTAAAAACTGGAAAACGCAGGCTAAGGATGAGATCTCGAAGGGTTCTTTTCCTCCGCTTCCTCCATTGCCTAATATCCCCAGGATGCCTCCTCTTCCGCTTCACGGCGCAAGATCCAACGTTGTTGCTTCACGTATAGGGGACGAAGAGTTAAGGGTAATTGACATGCTGATCGAGGCAGGCCTTTTTGAAACCCGCTCTGAGGCTGTAGCTTACCTTGTGAATGAAGGAATTAAGGCTCGCCAAGATATCATTGAAAAGGTTTCTTCAGCTCTCAAGGAGATCAGAAGAATAAGAAAGCAAGCTCAAGAGGAAGTTAAAAAGCTGAGAGAAGAGATCGGTTTAGTCGAGACTGAAAAGGAAACGGCTAAGCGAGTCTGTCTCCGATGTCGAAGAGACTTGACGAACCTACCTACGGACATACAAGTTTGCCCATACTGCGGAACAAGACTTAGCAAAGGCTAATTTTTTCCGCTCAGAAGGACAATCAAATTTTTAAATTGAAAAGCCCCTATAAAGGGGGTCATGTTACGTGACTTTACGTTCTGGTGCGTAGGGATCTTTCTCGTAGTTTGGCTCCTACCTTTGTTGATGGAACCTGGGACCCTGATCCGTTATGCTCTTGAAGAATTCCGAGTTATGATAACAGGCCTTATCGTAGGTTACTACTTAGGAAAAACGAAGAGAAAGGGAAAAGAAAAAGAATGAAAGGGTAAGATCCGGAAAACCTATACGTGTTTTAATCATTTTCTCTTTTGAAAAGGCAAGAGCGTGAAATTAGAATATGCGTTTATGCCTCTCCTGAGACAATTGTTATATCTCATTTGTCAAGTATTATTCTTTGAAGGTGAGAGAATCTGTGGTTTCAGCTTGCGTATTGATAAGGACCTCGCATGGAAAGTTTGAGGAAGCCGTAGAGAGAATCCGGCAAGTTAAAGGCGTCAAAAGGGTCTTCCCGGTTCTGGGGAGATATGATGTAGTGGCGGATGTTGAATGCGAAAGCATATACGAACTGGGATCCACCGTGCTTAGAATCGGTAGACTGGCCGGTGTAGTATTCACCGAAACATTGGTTGAGATCCAAAAATAGGAAGGGGGGAGAAAAATATTGAATGCATGCGTATTGCTTAAAGTTGTACCTACAAAGGCTGATTCCATCTTAGAAGCAATCAAGACGATCAGGGAAGTGCGAAAGGCATACTTTACCTACGGAAGATTCGATATAGTGGCTTTCCTAGAAGTCGAAGGCTACAAAGATCTAAGGGAGATCACTGGACGTATAAATGAGATACCCGGCGTAAGAAGCACAGAAACGCTCGCTGAAGGCTAGCTCAACATTTTCCCAATTGGGGGACGGCTTAACCCGAGAACGAAGAGAACCCCATAAATCTCCACATACATCGAGCATGACGGAATAGAGACTTACTTTTAAGCAGGCATTAGAGTCAACGTGAGAAGATCAAGTATTATCCATCACCGAGGTTTAGAATATGATTCTGCTTGTTGCGTCAAAAAAGGATGAGGCTTCATTGAACATCGCGAAGCAGCTGATTAAAAATCATGGCTTCCTTAAGGGTTCCAAAAGGTTCCTGGGTAATCCTGTCTATTTGAAAGAGATGTCAAATGGGGAGACTTCGGAGCTGATCTTCATAGATCAGGAGCCGGTGAATTCGCAGAATCTTCCCTTCCCTGAATCGTTGAGATTATTAATCTTTCTTTCAAGGCACAAGAGTGAGAGCGGAAGACCTACGCTTTCAGTTCATACGCCGGGAAACTTAGGCGAAGCCCGTCTAGGAGGGATTCCTAAGAAGGTTTCCATCTCTCCTGCAAGCGCTATGAAAGCAGCTCTGCTTGCCATGAAGGAGGCTCAAGAAGAAATGGCCCTGAAATATGAGGTCTCCTACGAGTGTACGCATCACGGCCCATCCTTAAACATCCCAACGATGTTCGTAGAGCTCGGAAGCTCACCCATCCAGTGGAGAGACTTAGATGCGGCGGAGGCTGTCGCCAGAGGAGCTTTGGCCGCCGCTTCAATTGAGAAAGAGTATCCTGCGGTCCTAGGGATCGGTGGCCCTCACTATAATGCGAAATTCACTAGGAAAGCGTTGACCACTGAGATTGCCTTCGGCCATATCATACCTAAATATGCTATTGAAAGATTAGATGAAGAAATGCTTAGGCAATGTGTGGAAAGAACAGTTGAGCCTGTTCGTAAAGCTATCTTGGATTGGAAGGGAATAAGGGGAGCTGACAAAAAGGATCTTCTGGATAGACTGCTTAAACTCGGGTTGGAGTTCGAGAAAACGTAGAGTCAGCCGATTCTCGGTGTCTCCGCTCCATCATCAGCCTGATATTTTTGATGATAATGCTAGAGCTTCTAAATGCGCCTTTCTAATAAGATCCCGTATGGTCTGCGGGGTCGGTATATCAGCATTCAAGGCAAGCCTATACGCCTCTGAGACTGCGATTTGAAGAAGAATCATGATGTTCTCGGCGGTTGGATAAGCAGCATTCAGCGAGAGGTTAAACGCCTCTACGTGAGCTTCGCTTATTGTCTGCTTGTATTCTTCAACGTCTATAGCGAGCTCCTCTTCAGGTATTATCAACCCGTTGTCATAGACAACCTTGAGTGATAATCCCGCCTCGATCGCCTTTATACCCAGCTTCGAAAGAACAGCAGCCAGGTTTTGAGATATCACTTCCCCCTTTCTTGCAACAACAGTATCCTTGTTAATCCATACGCTGCCTGATTCTATCCGCGTAGGTATACCCACAGAGCCGAGCTGGCTGATTATCGGTCCGGGAGCCAACCCCGTGTTCCCAGCGGGCACGATTACATCCTCTGAGGCGACATCCCCCGCCTTAGCGAAGCCCTTCACTTTACTTTTCTCCAGAATCAAAGCGAGCTTAAATGGGTTAATATCGGTGAAAAGGAAAAGATTTGAACCCTTAAGGTACTCTTTAATCCCCTCTATGTTCGGCAGATCCTTCAGTTCCGAGATCGCTCTCTCCACGAGGGTGTTCTTGATGACTTGCAGATAGGCGGTTCCCTTAAGCCTCTTGCGGAGCTCTTGAAGCTGAGAGGCTCTAACCTTATGGAGACTTGCAATGCCTATGGTTTTATATTTCCTCAGCAGATTCTTTATCTCTTCAACCTTTTCAGCCTTCTGAATTAAGACTTGCCTCTGCAATTTTATTCTCTCCCTCTAAATGTTCACCTTCACGGAGGGCCCCATCGTCATCTTAATATATATTGAATCTATGTTCTTCAGCCCTCTCTTAAGCCTTCTAGTGACTCTTCTTATCACCGTCTGGATGTTCTCAGCGATCTCATCATCAGACATGCTTTCTGTTCCAACTCTGCAGTGAATCACAGGCTGATCGCGTGCTCTAATACGGATGATCCTCCTATGTCTCTCAATCGCCTCCTCAATATTAGCGGTTGGAGGAACAGGAGTAGGCATCTTCCCTCTGGGCCCTAATATAGGGCCGAATACTCTACCGATGAGCGGCATCAAAGGAGCCGCTGCTATGAAGGAGTTTATGCTCTTAGCTATTTCCCTCTGC
>CAZCXS010000062.1:0-5729 GCA_964502685.1 uncultured Candidatus Bathyarchaeia archaeon | reverse complement strand
GAATCGGGCTGGATGACTTCTGCGAGAAGTATCATGGAACCTCCTTCAAGTTGGTGGCAATAGGCACTCACACAGAGAAGTCGGCGCTTAGAGCTCAAAGAATCAATGAAAAGGAAACCGGGTATAAGCCGGAGATATACTACGGAGAGGAGCCCTGGGTAGATATAATAAAAGATCATCCCGATTTGGATCTCCTGTTGGTGGCAACCCCCGATCATCTTCATACGCCGCCTATTCTTGAAGCTCTCAGAAACGGCATTAACGTAGTAACGGAGAAGCCCATGTGCTTAGACATAAGGGAGGCTGACCAGATTATTGAGCTCGCCGAGTCTAAAGGTTTAATCGTCGGGGTTGACATGCATAAAAGGTTTGATCCTGACCATCTTGAGATCTTCAATAACCTTGCTAAGAGGCTTGGTGAACCCATCTATGGCAGGGGAGTCTTAGAGGAACCTCTCGAGGTCTCGACGAGAACTTTTAAGTGGGCCGAGAAGAGCGACCCGAACTCATACGTAGGTATCCACTGGATCGATCTATTCATGTACTACTTTAACTTGAAGCCCATCGCGCTATATGCCGTGGCTCAAAAGAAGAGATTAAAAGAAGATTTCGGTAAAGACGCCTTCGACGCCGTTCAAGTTCTCGTAACCTACCAAAACGGCATGACAGTCATGTTTGAGACTAACTGGATAACCCCCAAAGATTTTGAGGGACCGGTAAACCAGGAGAGCCAAGTCCTCTGCAAGCTCGGAAAAGTAGAATCTGACTCTCAATATCGCGGATTGCGCTTCTGGATTGAAGGTGAGGGCTCCAGAACGGCTAACACCCACTTTTTCAGGAGGGTTAGGCGCCCAGACGGCTCCTACGTCTCTGTGGGATACGGGAAGGACAGCTTAATCTGTTGTATAGAAAAGGTTTACCGCATGAAGTTCCTGAATGCAACCGCTAAGGAACTGGAGGGCACGTATCCTGATGCTAAGTCTCAAAGACTGACAATCGCTGTTCTGCATGCGGCTAGAGAAGTGATCGCCCGCAACTACGAGCTTTTCTCTAAGGGACTAAGCCCAACGGTCACGGCGAGTTTCAGCGAAAAGGGAATTATTCTTCATGACCCGCATACTAAGGAAGACATCACGATATATGATAAACCCGTATAGACTTTCCCAGTAAAGCTAAGCATCTCAATGGTGAGAGGAGATATGAGTAAGGAATACAGCCTGGAACCAGTTAAGGTCTCACCTATCAAGACTAAGCATCGCCGGATTGTAACGCAAACCTTGCCGTCTCCCAGATCGATCGAGATAATCAAAAAATTAAAGATGCATGAGCCTAGATCGATGTTCGGTCAGGTTCCCATAGCTATCTCGAAAACATATGACATATATGTTGAAGATGTGGATGGAAACGTATTCTTAGACGGTACAAGCGGCGTCCTTGCGACAAATATCGGGCATACCACGCAAGCCGTCTCAAAAGCGGTTGAAGAGCAACTCAAAAGATTCCATTTCGCCTATTGCTTCCCTTATGAGAAGAGACTAGAATTAGTTAGGAAGCTTGTCGAAATAACCCCTAAGAATATAGACTGCGTCTTTCTGTTATCGACCGGGTCTGAAGCTGTTGAAGCTGCGATAAAAAACGCTAGGAGATACGGTTTAGAGACAAGCGGACCGGAAAAAAGAGTAATCATTTCATTCAAGGGATCATTCCACGGCAGGACTATGGGCGCACAGATGGCAGGCGGGATAGAACCCTTAAAGTCTTGGATCGGATATCAAGACCCAGGGCTGATTCAAGTCGATTTCCCAAACTGCTACCACTGCTGGAAGGGGCGAGAAGAGTACTCGAATTGCGTCGGAGACTGCATAGATCTGGTTAAGCAAAAGTTTGAGGAACTGGAGGGCAGGGTAGTAGGCGTCCTAAGCGAGACTTATCAAGGCAGAGGCCCCGTGTTTCCCCCTGACGGTTATTACCAGGGTTTAGCTAAACTCTGCGAGGAGAATGACGCTTTACTCATTTTAGACGAGGTTCAGGCGGGTTTCGGCAGGACGGGGAAGCTCTTCTGCTTTGAGCATTACAACGTGGAACCTAATATGATATGCATAGGTAAGGGCGTAACCAGCAGTCTGCCTTTATCCGCCTTACTAGGAGAGTCCCGGGTAATGAATTATTTCGAGCCTGGAAGCATGACTAGCACACATGGAGCTAATCCTCTCTGTGTTGCTGCTGCCATTGCGAGCATAGATGAACTCTTAAGGGACGACATGAAGATAATAAGGAACGCCGCAGAAACCGGAAAAGTTCTAGGCGATAGGCTCTTTAAATTAAAGGAAAAATATGAAGAGGTAGGAAACGTAACCGGGAAGGGCATGGTTTACGGCATAGAAATGGTGAAGAATAGAGAGACTAAGGAGCCTTACGCCGACCTTGCTTTTCAAACAGTGCTGGAAGCCTACCATCGAGGAGTCTTACTTTTCGCCCCCATAGGCGCTGGACACAACATAATAAAAATCAATCCGCCTTTGATAATGGAAAGGGATTCTGCTGAAGAGCTGGCAGACGTAATAGATGAGTCCATTAAGGCCGCACTGAAGAATCTCTCCGAGGACTAAAGTAAAATCCGATATCCAAAAATAGATCTGGAAAGCCCTTTTTTATTCATTCACAATGTTTAATGGTTTCTCTCCTTTAATTACGCGGATGACGTTTTGGGCGCTCAGCCTCATCAGGTCCTCGAAGGCTTGACGCGTCCAGCTCGCAGTGTGAATTGAAAGCTGGACATTTTCTAATTCAAATAAAGGGTTCCCCAGCTTCAGAGGTTCCTCCGCCCAAACATCTATAACGGCGAATCGGATCTTGCCGTCCTTGAGGGCATGATAGAGATCTTCCTCATCAACAATCGACCCACGCGCAGCATTGATCAGAATGGCCGTCGGCTTCATGATTTCGAGCTCTTCTCTTCCAATAAGTCCCCGCGTCTCCTCAGTGAGCGGAGTGTGAATAGTAACGATGTCAGATTCTCGGAGAAGCGTTTCCAAATCTACCCTTCTCACATTGAGCTTTCTGGTTAGATCATCATCTACGTACGGATCGTATGCTAAAACTTCAACGTTGAATGGTTTCAAAAGGCGAACGACCTCGCGGCCTATCCTCCCCAACCCTATTATCCCAACCTTTTTACCAGTTAACCTCTCGCCGATCAACCTAGGCCTCTCATCCCACGCGGCCTTCCTGGCGGCCCTATCCATCCGGGGGAAGTCTCTCAGGCCTGAGATAATCGCCCCTATCACGTACTCAGCGACGTCTATGGCGTTCACGCCTGGGAGATTGCAGACATAGATCCCTCGCTCTTTACACGCATTCAAGTCTATCGTGTTAACCCCGACCCCGGCTTTCTGGACGAGTCTCAATTTGTCAGCATCCTCAAGCGAAACCTCGCTTATCACCGAGTCGCCAACGATGACGGCGATGCATCCTCTTAATTTCTCAGGGGGGACAACGTCATAGAATCTTTCAGATACCTCAACATCCGCGTATTCCTCTAAGATCTTCACGGCTTCCTCAACGAAAGGTAAAGGTTCTGTGATGAAGACCTTCATTCATGATCCGCACCCTAGGGGATTCGGGTATCTCTCAATATTTTG
Organism: uncultured Candidatus Bathyarchaeia archaeon; assembly: GCA_964502685.1. Lineage (GTDB taxonomy): Archaea > Thermoproteota > Bathyarchaeia > Bathyarchaeales > DTEX01 > B63. Next base: position 2,088 of record CAZCXS010000062.1, on the reverse strand, counting down.
ATCTCTTCCGTAATAATGTTATGCACTTAACATTTTGTATATCTGGAAGTGGTACGTTACCTTGGGATTCTTCCCCCTTTTGGAAAATAGACGCTTTTTAAAGATCCGCATGCAACATCCAGAAGATTCCGTATCGCAAAAATTTTGGCGTGAAGAACTCGCAGACCACTTCTCCTCGTCATGACAGTAAATAAAACAATAGAATGGTATGTTTTTAGGAATAGGATTTTAAAAGGAAGAGTGGAAGGTTTATCCTTAAACAGTATCGCGATATGAGCTGACGAATATGACCATGGATGTTGAACGTAAAGGCACATTATCCGTGCTTACCGCGATGTTTCTAGCCGGCTTGAATGTTTATCTGTTGAAGATCGGCACACTCCACGTTCCTCAAATACCGTTTGTATCGGTGGTTCTTACAGTAGCCGGCCTCATATTACTTGCTACAAGCATCCTATTAAGAAAAGAACGGTTGATCCTTCAGGGAAGGGCCTATATGGCCAAGTTTTTTTGGATAGGCGTTGTAGGTACATCGATTCCGGTGGTTATGATTGCGTATGGCGTCAGTCTCTCAATGATCAGCAACAGCTTCCTCTTACAGACAGAATTCATCTATAGCATGCTTTTGGGCTATATACTCTTGAGGGAAAGAATTACAAAAGTACAGATCTTTCTAACTCTTCTGTCATTTCTGGGAGTGACGTTGATATTGACAAACGGAGTTATAAGAAGCATCAACGTCGGAGACATCCTATTATTGATAGCCCCATTATTCTATCAGCTCGGGCATACAATTGCAAAGGGCGTCTTGAGAAGATTTGATCCTCTCATAGTCGTTATGTATAGGCTTCTTATAGCCGGACTGGTGTTGCTCTTCATTTCCATAATGCTGGGATGGGAGCCTATATCTGAATTCTCAAGACACACCGAAGCGATACTAATAGCGTTCTATGCTAGTCTTAGATACTCCTTTGGAAATAGCCTATGGTACTATGGAGTAAAACACATAAACCTTTCAAAGGCAACTTCGATAATGATTGCATACCCACTGGTCTCCACGATTCTAGCCGCATTAATGATAGGCGAAACATTATCCACCGTGAAACTCATAGGCATATCACTCGTCTTCTTTAGCACTCTCAAGCTAAGCCAGATTCGAAGCGCCTCAAGAGAATAACATGCATCGTCAGCTTCTTCTGAATCTAAATATGTCGATGTTTATCACCAGATCGCGTTAAAGATTAAATCGGGAGGCGACTCTAAACCTGAACCTCTAACTATTAGCGAACCATACACAAGAAGAAATATACTAAAAATATGCTGAGAATGTTCATGGATGTCGAGGTTGTAAGGCATGGACAAAGACAAGGTTGGTTGCAACGTTGCTAGCCTGCCAAATCGTAGCCTGTACGATGCGATCGAGAAAGTTAAGGAACTCGGATTTAGAACAATCGAACTCCTCACTTTCGATGGAGCAAGACACAGCATGGGAGATTTGCCCGGCTTCTGGTTCAGCGAACTTAGCATCGAAGAAAAGAGAAGATTAAGGAGACAAATCGAAGACTTCGATTTCATAAGCACGCATGCCCCCTTCATCGACTGTCCCTTAATGACTTATAATAGGGGCATTAAGAGGGAGGCTGTGAGGCAAGTCAAAGAGGCCATAGACGCCACCCTTTTTCTAAACGGCCAATTAACCACGGTGCATGCCAACCCGAAGAGGATGTTTACGCTAGAAGAATGCTGGGAAGAGATGCTTTTGACTTTCCGTGAACTGGGGGATTACGGGGCAAGCCGCTCCGTATATGTAGCCATCGAAACCGGTTATCCTAGAACAGTCGAAGACTATGTAAACCTGATTCGAGAAATAGGGCATAAATACGTAGTAGCCAATATTGATGTCGGACATGTTGTGGCCTACTTGCCTAAGGAAACCTTAGAATCTCCGTTTGGGGTTGAAAAATTTAATGAAACCCTTTCTAGGTTAACTATTCTTCTCGGAAATAAAGTTTGCCATGTTCATTTACACGATGTGAGAAAAGCGGATTGGCGAGATCACAGAGCAGTTGGCGAGGGAATAGTTGATTT
>CAZCXS010000061.1:0-5780 GCA_964502685.1 uncultured Candidatus Bathyarchaeia archaeon | reverse complement strand
TAAGCTTCTCAGGATCCTCAACTGTGTATACGACTATCATCTTGAGAAGCTTGAAGAAAGCGGCGTTGATCGCCTCCTGCACGCCTGTTGTTCCATGCCGCCGTAGCACCCTTTCCCGAATGATCTCTAAGGCTCTCCTCTGCCTCTCAGTCATCTCATCAGGCTTCAGAACCGAGAAGTCAGCGTCCCCCGGCTTATATTTTATAAGCCTCTTCTCCGAGGCTCTTCTCAATGCAAGCTCAGCCTCAGCGCTACAGGGGACAACAAGGTACCCTGAGTCTTTCAATCTCTCAAGATTCTCCTCAGCCGCTGGGATGTCGATCTTGTTTGCAGCTATCAGCATGGGCTTGGAGATTCTCCTCAGCGTGTCGACGAATCTGAAGAAGTCCTCTTCGCTCCACCTTGTCGGCTTATCCGCATTCAGCTCCGTTCTTCTCAAAGCCTCAGCGATCTGTCTTCTCTTTATAGAGAGCCCGCTAAGCCTATTCTCTAGAATCGAGTGCAAGTCGGCTCTACGGGACTCTACGGTTCTTACGATTCTCTGCCAGTCCCGCTTTATGATCTGCACCATCCACATCGTTATTTCCCTTTCTAAGAACTTCACGTCCTCAAGGGGATCGTGCATTCCAGGCTTGAGGATTCTTCCCTCCAGATCTGTGGATCCAGAGGCATCCACGATGTGGATCAATGCGTCAGCCCTTCTTATCTCATCTAGAAACTGGTTTCCCAGCCCCCTTCCCCGCCAGGCGTCTGGGACTAATCCAGCCGTGTCGATCAGTTCAACGGGGATAAGCCTGACGCCTTCTATGCATATTGAATTTACAGGGTTATCCTGAACGTTGAATTCTTTACATACGCATTCCGTTCTTAAGTAGCCAACCCCTAAATTCGGCTTTATCGTTGTGAAGGGATAACTTGCGATCTCAACAGTTGCCAGCGTGGCGGCGCTGAAAAACGTTGATTTTCCAACGTTCGGTTTTCCAACTATCCCTACTGAGAATGATATCGCCTGTCACCCTTTAAACTCGTTGTTTAATAAACCGAACTATTCCTCCCATTTCTAGATTACCGGTCACATTATATAATAATATTAGGCTTGCGTACCTTGCATAAACCGAAGCAAGACCATCAATGCGACTGCTGATTTAAGTTGAAATATAGAAATAGCACTATCTATTGCAAGTAGGCAGATGGCTCCGCGGCTGGCGTTTAACCTTTGATAACGCTTTTGGGCTCTCTTCTAATTATCTCCCTTGCCGCTACGACTCCGCTTGCGCTTGCCTGGATTAGCCCACGCGTTACTCCCGCCCCGTCACCTATCGTGAAGAGATTCTTCACTTTAGTCTCAAGGTTCTTGCTGAGTTCAAGCCGGGAAGAATAGAACTTCACCTCAACCCCGTAGAGCAAAGTATGCTTGCTGTAAATCCCAGGTGCAACCTTATCTAAGGCTTGAAGCATCTCCCGGATATCCGTCAAATAGCGATAAGGCAATACAAAGCTGAGGTCCCCGGGAGTAGCAGTCTTCAACGTAGGCTTCACAACGCTCCTTTTGATCCGCTCCTCCGTTGATCTTCTTCCTAGAATCAAATCGCCTAGCCGCTGAATTATGACCGATCCGCTTAGCAGATTCGCAAGCCTAGCAAGGTATTCCCCGTAGGCTATGGGCTCCCTGAAGGGATAGGTGAAAGACGTGCTTACAAGAATAGCAAAGTTTGTATTCTCGGTCTTTCTGTTCGCGTAGCTCTGCCCGTTAACGCTTATCACCCCGCCGTAGGACTCCGTTATCACCTCGCCGTATGGAGCCACGCAGAACGTTCTTACCTTATCGTCGAATTCCTGAGAGTAATATATGAACTTAGGTTCATACAGGACGTTGGTCAGCTCCTCCATCACCGATGCAAGCGTCTCAACCCTGACCCCCACATCTACGGGGTTATTCAGCGTCTTCAGACCTAGAGCCTGTGCCTCGCACTTCAGCCATTCTGCACCGACTCTTCCAGGAGCCACGATGACGTATTTGCCTAGAAATCTCTCGCCATTAACGGTCTCGACGCCTACGACTTTTCCGTCTTCTACGAGGAGATTCTTGACTTCCGTGTTTGTTCTAACCTCGACGCGGTCATTGATGTCCCGCCGCATCTTCTTAAGGACTTCTCTGCATTTATCTGTGCCTAAATGCCGGATCTTCTGCCGGATCAGCTTTAAACCAGCTAGAGACGCCTTTTTTTCGATTATCTCTACCTCGTCGATGTCGTATCCATAAACAACAGGCGAGTCTGCGTACTTAGCGTATATCTTATCTATGTAGCTTAAAAGCTCCGAGAGGGCTTCTCTTCCAAGATACTCGTCAAGCCATCCTCCCACTAATGTTGAGAGCGTCAACTTCCCATCGCTGAATGCTCCCGCTCCTCCCCAGCCTGAAAGCAGCTGACACGGCTTGCAATTAATACATCCAAGCCCTCTACTGGCGGGGCATCTACGCTTATCAATATCTGAGCCTTTCTCCAGCATAAGTATACTCAGGTCGGTCTTACCGGATAATTCCAGAGCTGAGAAGATCCCCGCGGGGCCTGCTCCAACGATTACTACATCATACGTCAAAAGTGTCCCTTCCCGAAGGGAATACGGACTCAATGATCATTTATATTCTTTTTGCTCTTATGCTTTTCAGAAGATACCATTACCTAAAAATAATCGATGCGATTTCGATTCTAATGAGAAAGGAGAAACAAAATGAGGGTCGGGGTCTCATCCGTCAATATTACTCCCCCCATAGGGGTCCCTCTAGCAGGGTACCGCGCCAGAAATGAGGTGTCAATCGGAATCCACGATGATCTTTATGCAAAGGCAATCGTTTTTGATGATGGAGATACAGAGGCGGCTCTGGTAAGATGCGACCTCATATGTCTTGAAAGGGATTTCGTTGAAGAAACTAGAAGGCTCATAGAAGCAGAAACAGGAATTCATAGCAGAAACATCATGATAACATGTACTCATACCCATTCAGGGCCCATAACAAATCCGCTGTTCCCAGACTTGAACGCTTGGATGAAGGTTCTGAGCAGAAAGATAAAGGGAGCCGTCGCCGAGGCGCGTCGAAATATGAAAGAAGCGAAGATAGGGTTCAATCACGGATCAGTCGAAGGCATAGTAATTAATCGCCGTAAACCTAACGGCCCGGTTGATACCGAAGTTGGGATAATCCGAATAGATGATAATGATGACAATCCCATGGCGGTCCTGGTGAACTATACATGTCACGCTGTGGTGTTAGGCTCTGACAACCTTCTCATATCTGCTGATTATCCGGGGTACGTGATGGATTTCGTCGAGAATAACCTGGGCATCCCAACGTTATTTGTTAACGGCGCCTGCGGAGATATAAATCCCTTAGATAAGCTGGCTATTATGAGGCTGAAAAGAGGAGAAAACATATACAGTAGGCGCGGTGGGACGTTTGAGGAGGCTAAAAGATTAGGCAGCATGATAGGCGCGGAGGCGTTAAAGCTCTTCTTGGGAACAGAGACAGAGGAAGGCTTAGAACTCAAAGTCACGAGCAGGAATGTCAAGATACCCTTATCGAACCTGCCGTCACTCAGGGAAGCCAAGAAGATACTGGAGGAAAATAAGCAATTATTTAGAAAACTTGTCAGCGAAAAAGAGGATATCACGCAAATGTATAGAGCGGCAACGATCATTAAACGTGCGCAAAAAGTTATCGAATACATAAACAGCGGCGAGAATGCCAGATCCGCAGAGATCCAAGCATTCAAAATCGGAGACGGCGGATTGATAGCTTTACCCGGAGAGATCTTCGTGGAGATAGGCATAAACATAAAGAGGAAATCAGGCCTTAAACACACCTTCATCTGCGAATTGGCCAATGATAACATAGGGTATGTTCCCACAGAGGAGGCCTTCAAGGAGCCGGGCTACGAGGTTAAAGTTGCAAAGAGACGTAACTACACCGAGAAGGTAGGATGCATCATAGAAGATTCCGCCTTAGAGGCTCTCAATAACCTAGCATCAGCCGGCTAGCCCTGCATCCACTTTCGAACGGCGATTGGAAAACGTGATGTTTCAGGTATTTATGCCTCCTGAGACCGAGCAATGCGGCATCAATTTGTTGCTTAACCAATTAGGAGGCACCCTTGGAGACCGGGGAGAAGCATAGCAGATACTTTATCGACCTTCTAAGAAAACAGTTCTTAATATGGAGCTCTCTATCAGCAGAGGAGAAAGGTGAGTATATAAAAAATGCGTGTGCCAGAATAACTGAATGACCCCTTTTTCACTCTTCCAAATGGACGTGCGATGATTAATAATACATAAAAATCCAAAGATAAAAGAAGACCGGATATGAGAAGATGGATCAAGTTTGATAATGAAAGATGCGTATGGTGCCGAAGCTGCGAGCTGATATGCTCTCTTCACCATGAAGGCGAATGTAATCCCTCTTTGGCGAGGATACGGATCTCGCTTGATTTGTTCGAGGCTGAGGTTGAAGGGCACATCTGCAGACAATGCGAGGAGCCTAAATGCCTTGAAGCTTGTCCCGTTGGAGCTATACGGATGGATGAAAACACAGGAGCATACATAATCATTGAGGATAAATGCGTATCATGCGGCTTATGCGCCGAGGCATGTCCTTACAATGCTGATGGAGATGTAATCTTCTATAATCCAGCGAAAAAGGCATACGTAAAATGCGACTTGTGCTCCGGCAGCCCCCAGTGCGTCGAGATCTGCCCCTCGAACGCGCTGGAAATAGTAGCTGCGAGATGATCTGATTGAGAAGAATCCACGGATGGGTCGGTAAGATACTGATCATTGACCTGACAGAAGAAAAGATGACTGAAGTGGACACTATGAAGTACGCCGAGGCCTTCATTGGGGGAAGGGGAATGGCAGCGAGAATCGCATGGGAACAGATACCGCCCGGAGTAGACGCATTCGACCCGGAGAACAAATTGATTATTATGACCGGGCCGTTAACGGGCACTTTAGCGCCAACATCAGGCGGAAGGATCACATTTTCCCAGAACTTTACAAAAAACTTAATTTCGATATAATCGTGCTGGCTCCATCCCCTCCTAAAGGTTATCCTAAGATGCCCCCGACGGATCCTACATGGATCACTTTGGCGTAACTTTCAAAATATTTTCAGGGTTCTCCGCGCGTCCAATTAAACATCCATTAGCCCGCGCGCATATAGAAGACCTTGAAGATTATGATTTTCCAGATCCAGAAATCTTGCCGTTGGAAACGTTTGATCAATGCATCAGAAAATATGGAAACGAGTATGCTATAATGGCTGGTTTTGGCTTTACTCTTTTTGAGCGAGCTTGGACGCTGAGAGGCTTCACTCGAATTTTAGCTGATTTTTATGCTAATCCATCCTTTGTGGAAAAACTGTTGGATAAGATAACAGAACATAGTGTCGAGCTAGCTAAGCGGATAGTTGAAAAATCCATAGACATCTTCTGGATAGGGGATGACTACTCGGATCAGAGAGGTATGTTAATGTCGCCAGCGATATGGAGGAGGTTTATTAAGCCGAGGCTAGCAAGAATTGTAAGCGTTGCGAGGAAAAAGCACATCCATACATTTTTACATTGCGACGGAAACCCCAGGGATATTCTCGGCGACTTAGTTGAAGTAGGTATAACGATACTTAACCCAGTCCAGCCTCTAGCGATAGATCCAAGCTACGTAAAGGAAAAGTTCGGCGATGAACTATGTTTATTTGGAACAATCGACATCCAGAGAACCCTACCCTT
>CAZCXS010000060.1:0-5849 GCA_964502685.1 uncultured Candidatus Bathyarchaeia archaeon | reverse complement strand
CCTCTTTGTATCCCCCTCTAAGAGGCCGTTGCGATTATCTTTTGGGGAAATCAACAGCCATTCATCTAATAATATAGGCACCTTAATACTTTAAGTAAAGGAGGATTCCAGCATGCCTTACATTAAGCCTGAGAAAAGAGGAAAGTATGAAGAGGCCATTGGAAAACTCGTTTCCATATTCAGATCCTTGCCTCCTGAGGAGGTAGATGGGGAGATAAACTATGTGATAACGAGGATACTGAAGGAAGTTTATCCGCTGAGATATTATCATATAAACAAGGCCATCGGCGTTCTAGAATGCATAAAACAAGAGTATTACCGACGTGTAGCTGCACCATATGAGGATCAAAAGATCAAAGAAAACGGTGATGTGTGACTTAATGCAGGTGATCAGTCGCGATGGTCTTCTTTCGAAAAGCATAAAGCATCTGAAGCTCAAAAATAGCTGAGGGAAATAATATGAGAAATGGAAAGCGTCTGATCCCTTTGTTTGTTCTATTGCCCGCATTGATGCTTACTTCTCTTCCCACGGCTGAGACAAAAGCAGCGGCTCTTACTCTTAAGATAATCTCTCCGCATTGGGAAGGCATCAGAACAGAATATGAAAGGGCCTTCGATGAGTATTACTATGCCCTTACAGGAAGCCATGTTGACATAGAGTGGATCGATGTCGGCGGAACTTCGGATATAATCGCTTACGTCGACTCTGCCTTCGCAGCTAACGATGAAAAAACATGCAACATAGACATCTGGTGGGGTGGCGGCGTAGATCCCTTCCTAGACCAGAAAGCCAAGGGTCATCTTTATTCGTTTAAAGTGAAGGATGAGATTCTAAGCTTGATCCCATCGAATATATCCGGAGTACCAATGTACGACACTGAGGATTACACATGGTACGGCACAGCTCTCTCAGGATTCGGAATCATCTATAACAAGGCTGTTCTTCAGATTGAGGGGCTGCCGGAGCCGAAGACATGGGAGGATCTTACGCGGCCTGAACTTAGAGGATGGGTAGGATCAGCTGATCCCCGGCATAGCGGCAGCACGCACATGGCGTATGAGATCATCCTACAAGCATACGGATGGGAGAAAGGCCTAGAGGTATGCACAAAGCTGGGGGCAAACGTGAAGACGTGGCCTGAAAGCTCAAGCGCAATACCGAAGTCCGTCGCGGCGGGGGACATAGCCTACGGATTAGCCATCGACTTTTACGCTTGGGCTCAGGTCGCAAAGGTCGGCGCTGACAAGATAGGCTATGTGATGCCTGAGGGGCTCACCGTGATTAACCCCGATAGCATCGCAATATTGAAGGGGGCTCCTAACCTGGAGCTTGCAAAGGCCTTCGTGGAGTTTACCCTCTCCAAGGAGGGACAGAAGCTATGGATGCTTCCAGTGGGCGCGGAGGGCGGACCGAAGAAGTATCTTCTAGGCAGAATGAGCGTTATACCCAGCTTATATGAGGAGCTCGGAGGTCAAAGCGTGGTTCCCGTGAACCCCTTCAAGATGAAGTCCGTGTTAACGTATAACTCCACCTTAGGCTCGCTTAGATATGTTTTAGTCAACGATCTCCTCGGCGCGATGATAATAGATACCCACGCAGATCTCGTCTCGGTCTGGGGTGAGATAATAGGCATAAACAAGACTCTTACAGAAGCGGGTGTAACATCAGAAGAAATAACAAAGGCCATTGAGACTATGGGTTCAGCTCCTCTTACAGAGTCTGAAGCCTTAAAGTTAGCTTCTCAATGGAGCGACCAATCGGTAAGGAACAAGTACATCTCGAAGTGGCATAGCTTCGCATTAGAAAAGTACAAGTCAGCCTCGGAGCATGCGAAAGTAGCCGCGATCGAATTGACTCAGCACTTCAAAAAGATGATGGCGCAGATGGAGGCAGATAAACAGAACAACCTCTATATGGGGCTAGGCGGCGGATTGGTTCTCGGCATAATCATTGGCGTAGCCGTAACATACTATGCGACTAGACGTAGGGAGATAGCGGCCGTAGAGGCCTGATCAAAAATTCCCTCTATTTTTTATTTATAAAAAATTTAATAAAAAAGCCTTATTTCGTTCTTTCGTCTAATTCGTTTAATAGTGGCAGCATTGGTTGAAGTTGTGCTCGAGGACGTAACGAAATCCTTCGCTGATGTGAAAGCCGTAGACAGCATAAGCCTAAACGTTAATGAGGGGGAGCTCTTCTTTCTTCTCGGGCCTTCTGGATGCGGCAAGACGACTACCCTGAGATTGATCGCGGGATTCTACAAGCCTGAAAAGGGGAGAATATTCTTTGATGGAGAGCTCATGAATAACGTTCCGCCGAATAAGAGAAACGTCGGAATGGTCTTTCAGAATTACGCTCTCTGGCCTCACATGACAGTTTATGATAACATAACGTATGGACTGAAGGTTAGAGGAGTCCCAGCGAGTCTTAGAGTGAAGAAAGCAAAGGAGATCTTGAGGATCGTCAAGATGGAGAAGTATGCTGCTCGATATCCAAACCAGCTATCCGGCGGACAGCAGCAGAGAATAGCCCTTGCAAGGGCTCTCGTCATCGAACCTGACGTTCTTCTGCTGGATGAGCCTCTGAGCAATTTAGATGCGAAACTTAGGCTTGAAACAAGGGAGGAGATAAGGAGAATACAGAAGGAGCTCGGGATAACCACGATTTATGTAACTCACGATCAGAACGAGGCTCTTTCGATGGCTGACAGAATAGCCGTTATGAATGAGGGGAGAATAGAACAGATCGGAACTCCGAGAGATATCTATAATGATCCAGCGAATAGGTTTGTCGCGGGATTCATAGGGGAAACAAACTTCATAGATGGTAGAATAGAAAAAATCATAAAGGAAAAGGGGCTGGCGGTAATCAAAACAGTAACGGGAGAAGAGATATACGCAAAGATTACGGGAGGAGGCTTTTCAAGAGGCGAAAAAGTTTCCTGTTCAGTGAGGCCTGAACGCATAAGAGTTCTAGCCGGTAAGATCAGAGAAGACGAAGTCATGAATCTCTTCCCAGCGAAGATACAGAGGCTTACCTATTATGGATTCGCGGAGCATTACATCCTTGAGGCTATGGGGAAGGAGATAAAGGCGACGAATTTCAGCCCACGCGCTTCGAAACACAGGGAAGGCGATGAGGTTTACTTTACATTCGACCCTAACGACGTGAATGTTTTCCAGATCGATTAGATGGAGGAGAAAGGCTTGAATCTTGCATACAGATTCTCCCTGAAAGATTTAGACTGGAAAACGTTCCTCCTATTCCTTCTAATCATGTTGTTCTTCTCGGTCTTTCTGTTCCTTCCAATCCTTTACGTATTTAAGGGAGCCTTATTTGTCAATGGTCAGTTCACGCTCCTCTATTTCGCCTTGATGTTTCAAGACGCCTTCTACAGGGAAAGCATATTAAACAGTGTGAAGATCGGGGTTCTCGCTACTCTTCTCACATCCCTGATAAGCATACCCATGGCTATGCTTATGGTGAGATATGACTTTCCGGGGAAGAGAATTCTTCAAGGGCTCCTTTTAGTTCCGCTGGTTATGCCTCCATTCGTCGGAGCAATAGGGATGAAGCAGCTGTTCGCCAGATACGGCTCAGTGAATCTCCTATTAATGAGGCTTAACTTGATAAGGGAGCCGATAGACTGGTTTGGAGGAGGATTCATAGGGATAATCATCCTTGAGGCTCTTCATCTCTATCCTTACCTGTACCTCAACATCTCCGCAGCGCTGGCTAATATAGACCCAACATTGGAGGAGCAAGCTGAAAACCTAGGGGCCAGCGGATTTCGGCTTTTCAGAACGGTTACCCTGCCATTGATGTTTCCAGGCTACATCGCAGGGGCAATAATCGTCTTCATCTGGGCCTTCACTGATCTCGGCACTCCGCTCATCTTTGAGTACCGGAAAGCCTTGCCGCCGATCATATTCTCCATGGTTAAGGATATATGGACAAACCCCATGGGCTACGCCTTGACTCTCTTCACCCTTATGATCTCCGTCTCATTTGTCATCGCGGCCAGGAGATATGCCGGTGGGAAAAGCTATGAGATGCTTGGGAGGGGGCACATAACCCCTAGGATCAGGAGGATCACGGGATGGAAGACCCCTATAATCTATGTGCTTGTAATCCTTATGGTTCTAGCCGCGATGACTCCTCAAATCTCCGTCATACTGACTTCATTGGCGGAACAGTGGTTTCTAACGGTGCTGCCGACGGCTTATTCCCTCAGATATTACGAGGTAGCTCTCACGCATGAAGTCACAGCAGTAAGCGTCATAAACAGCTTAAAATACAGCCTGCTCAGCACGGCTATAGATGTGATGCTGGGAATCCTAATAGGATATCTTCTGGCTAGAAAAGTCTTTCCGGGAAGGGATATCCTAGACGCCGTGGCCATGCTTCCCCTCGCGATTCCGGGGATAGTGATCGCTTTCGGATACGTCTCAGTCTTTACTGGAACGCCTCTAGATCCATTTTACGACCCAACGATTCTTCTGATCATAAGCTACTCGGTTAGAAGGCTTCCATATACCGTTAGAGCCGCCTATGCGGGGTTCCAGCAGACAAGCGTCTCTCTTGAAGAGGCCTCGCTGAGTGTGGGAGCATCCCAAGTAAGAACTTTATTCTCAATCACCATCCCTCTCATCATGGCGAATGTTATAGCCGGCGGGATCATGTCCTTCTCGGCGGCGATGATGGAGGTAAGCACAAGCATGATATTAGCTAATAGAGAAGCATTCTATCCGATTACGAAGGCGATATACAGCGTCAATCTTAGGCTTGGGGATGGACCTTACGTGGCCAGCGCGCTTGGGATTGTGGGGACAATAATTGTGACTTCATGTCTGTTAGCTGCTAATAAGCTTCTCGGCAAGAGTATGGGGGAGCTATTCAGGGCGTGAATGTCTCAGAAATCTTATCAATCACATTAGATTAGATAGAAGAGAGGAGCTTAGACGTTGAGTAGGACTGTAATTATCTGTACTGGGCAGCCTGGAGCTGGAAGGGACGAGTATCTTCAAGCGCTGAGGTCTGAGCAAGAATTCCATTATTATCATCTGTTCGACTACATTGTGGAAGAAGCGGAAAAGAAAGGTTTCACGCTGAACAAGCTGAATGTGTTAGACTTCTACGATAGTAAACCAGGCATATTGGAAGCCTTCAGAGCCTCAGCCCTGAGGAGAATCATTGATGAAATCAAAAAAGAGGATGGTGTTCACATAATAAGCACCCCCTACCATTTCGAGTGGAAAGGAAAATCATACGAGGGGCTGCGGGAAGACGAAGTGAGGACACTAGATCCAGACATGTTTTTGGTGATAATAGATGACCTCATCAGGGTTAGGGAGAGACTAAAACGAGATCCGCAATGGAGAGAATATAACTTTACCCTCGTTGAGCTTGCACAGTGGAGAAGGGCAGAAATCATGGGGGTCTATAATCTCTCTCACGCTTTTACTCCTCATAAGGAATTCTATTTAGTTGCGAAGGAGCATGGAGTAGCGCTGCTGAAGGACTTGATCTTTAACAGACAAAAGAAGAAGGTCTACCTAAGCCATCCGATAACCGGAGAAGATGAATCTTTCTTCAAGAGGGTTCGAACGTTTGCTGAGTCCCTCCAGCCTTACTACACAGTCTTCGATCCCTACATGATTAAGGATTGGGATATGGTTGAGGCTTGGAGGAGAATGCGTAACGAGGCCTTAACGAAGGGTAGAAGTCTACCGGAGAAGATCGACGTAACGATAGAGTACTCAGACGGCCCTAGAAGATACGAACTTGAATATTGGGACATCGAGACCGCGATAAAGAACATTCGAGCTCAAATCATCGACACGGACTA
>CAZCXS010000059.1:0-5857 GCA_964502685.1 uncultured Candidatus Bathyarchaeia archaeon | reverse complement strand
CCATTCCCACCATCAAAAAAGAGGAGGAGACTCTTTTCTGAGAGAATAAAGCTAGGTAAATAATCAAGGTCTACGCAGAGACTGTTTTCCTTAAGTTTAAGCTTCTTAATTATATAGGTGCTTCTCAGCGACGAGTCTGTTATCAATTCAACTTTGATTTTCTTGGCTTTCTCGGCTAGACTGTCCAAAACCCCTGAATAGAATAGTTGCAGAAGATTCTCGTTGGAGGCCACTATTAGAATCTCATCTTCAGCGTTCTCCATCACTTCGCTTGCCTTGATGTAAATCTGGTTTTTTCCTTTCAATACTTGTATAAACTCGCCGAGCGCCTCGGGATCTTTTACCGGAACCAGAATTGAGTCCCAGCTTTCTAGAATCTTCTTTTTCTCATCTTCTAGTTGCTGTATTCTCTGCTTCTCTTCTTGAACTAGATTTTCTAGGGCTTTATCGATCGGGATGACGGCAAATCTGATAGGCTTATCAAGGATGCGGTACGCTAGGCTCTTTTCTTCCAGCCTCTTCAGGATCTTGTAAGTCTCCGTTCTGTGAAGAGATAGTGCCCTTGATATTCTATGCGCCTTTTGTTCGCCGTGCTTCGCAAGATAGATGAAAACTCTCGCCTCGTTCTTTGAAAGCCCAAACTTCATAAGCGAGTTGCATATTCTTTTGAAGTCCGGAGAATTATCAATCTGGAATTTAAAGGCGCCTATGCTTCTTAGAATCGTCTTTCCTTCTCTTACGTTAGCTACCTCCGTAAGTATCCCGTTTTTCTTGCTGATCGAATGTTTCGCTATTGTCAATATGAAGTACCCCGATTTTCGGCGCCCGGCGATATGCAGCTATCCTTCACTGGATATTAAATGGGTTATGAAAAGACAATTCGAACTATGAGTTCAGACAATGCCCTTATTCTTCAGTTTCAGGCTGCTCCTCTGTATTTCCCGCCTCGCTTTTCACTGATGAAAATAGAAGGTCTGGGGGTGGATGAGGAGCGTTCATGATTCCTGAAAGAAGGAAGATCGAGACGAAGATCTGCTGGTACACCTTCTTTAGGAGGTAGGGGACCTTTGTATCCGGATCAGTCTCTAGGAGCTTATCAATAGCCTTGTTATCTCCGAAGACCGTTACGATGCCATTTACGTCGAACTTTACGATGCTAGGTTTCGTGTTCATGGCGATTGCAAAATTGAATGCGGCTTCGCTGGTTCCTCTTTCTATTTCTTCCAGTTTCACGTTTACATCGAAGATTGGCTCTATATCATCTCTTTTTGAGCTGTTAACCAGAGCTCCCGCTACGTTTAGAAGTTTAACGTCTACACTTACCTCACTGGAGCTCATTAGTACGCATGTCTCCTTGTAATCAATGAGATTCTCGACGGCCGTCCTTTTTTTGGATATAGATGATTCTTTACTATCAATTTCCTTTTTGTGTGTAGTACCGCGCTACGTACTAGCGTTTAAAGATTAATCTCGCAGATTGATAGGAAGGGGGGACGGCAGCTTGCAGACTCCTAACAGCAACGGGCAAAAGAAAGAAAAAATCGTGTATGGAAGTCATCGTCTCAAAAAGAGTTACAGCAGTAGACAATATATAGAGACTCATGTTAAGACGAAAGTCAAAAACGCAAAGCTCAGCCTCCTGATTAAAAAGACGCAAGCCAAGTCGGAGCTCCTGCGGAAATACGGCATAGAAAAGTATGATCTTCATCCTAATTACGAGTTTCCCGAGTCTGTAAGAGACATGATCCCATCGAACGTTCCAGAGTACATCACGCCCCCCGGAAAAAACTATGTGAAACAGATTGTCCGAGCGCTGTTCTATTTTAAGCAATGCGCCTTAATCGGGCCGAGTGGAACGGGAAAGACGCACATAGTCTATTTCATCGCTGAGCTCACCGGGCTACCGATCTGGGAGGTGAATTGCGGATTACAAACATCAACTTATGATCTCTTCGGGAGATACATAGGTCTCGGAAAGGAGAATTGGATAGATGGGCAGATAATCTCCTGGTGTAGGAACGGCGGAATCTTGTATCTAGACGAGGCGAACATGATGAAGCAGGATATCGCGGCTCGTCTGAATCCAATTTTAGATACGCGTGGTCACATAGTTCTAACCGAGAAGGATAATGAGATCGTGAAGAGACATCCCTATGGATACGTCATAATCTCGATGAACCCCTTCTCCAGCGAGTTCGCAGGCACAAAGCCCCTGAACGCCGCGTTTAGAAGACGAATGTCAGTCTGGATAAACTTTGATTACCTAAGCATAGGCAAGAACATATCACCTGAAGAGATAAAGCTGATTCAGAAAAGAAGCGGGATAGACGAAGAAACGGCGACGAGGGTTGTACGTGCAGGAGCGGAGCTACGTCGACAATATCAGATGGGAGACTTGCCTTACGGTCCGTCGCCAGGCGACCTAATGAACTGGGCGATTCTGATCGCGGATGGGAATGATCCACTTCAGGCAGCTGAAGAAAGCATCGTAGGCACCACAAGTGATGATATTGAGATTCAAGAAGCTGTCAGGAGGGTAATCAAGACATACTTTTCTTAAGAAGACGCTCGGTGAACCCTTTTGAAGTTCTATGAGTCCGCATGGTTCATCTCGTACGACTTAACGGGGAAGGAGCCGGGTGAAGTAAAGATACTTGTACGAGACTCGATACCGTTCCCTTTCCTTGAAAGAGATGAGTATGGCTATGTGATCTGTCTCCCCAACGTTAAGAAGCTCAAGAATGGAGCTCTAGAGTATCAAGGAATGGTGTTTGATCCCAGGGACGAGGCTCAAATACAGATCTTGTGGAACTTATTCAAATCGTCTGTTTATTACTTAAGCCTCTTCACCGTAGTCTCCGACCCCAACGTATATTCCGATCTGCTTAAAGGAAAAGAGGAGAATGCAGCCTTAACAGCGATCGTTATGGTTGAGGATGCTGTGCTGAATGCTTACTTGAAGACCTTCCATAACGAGTTACTGTCTGAAATCAAGATCGCCGATGCTCTTTCATATCTTATGCTTAAGCCTATCCATCTGATCAGAAACAGGGAGCTTAGGCTAGCTACTTCAATTTTATCGTTATACAAGACGGGGATGATAAAGGGAAAACCTGAGACTATTAAAAACATCAGAAATATCGTGAATAAGTTAAGGAGCCTAGAGAGACGGAATATTAAAGCGTTTTCTAAGGCAGGTAATAGATTAGACGCAGTTAAGGTTCAAAATAGCAAGTTTAAAAGGAAGGTTTTCTCCGAGATATATGATCTCTTATCGGGTCATTCATCTCCTCTCCCCGAGGTGCCTTCTTTTCTATACATGAACCACTTAAGCAGAACCTCCATATTTAAGAAATGCTTAGACCCGCCTGCCGAGATAACCATTCTGAATACAGTAAATGAAATAAAGCAGAGATTAGGCCTACAGATCAGCATCAACTATGAAGCCTTGAAAAGCGAGGCATCTCAGAATTTTTGGGATTGGACGATGAAAGAGAAGGCGAGGCGGAAGATTCTTTCAAGATACAGGGAGATGGGACTGAAAACTCGCTTCAAGGACTTCGTCTTTCCCGAGCATGATTACGCCGAGTTTCTAAGGAGAAGAGCTGTTCACTCTAAGACCATCCGGAGGATTACGAATAGACTCGCGCTTTATTATAATATTACCGGAGAGGACTTCAGAAAGGAGGCGGGAATCATTGATCTGCAGGAGGCAATACAGGTCATTGCCAGCCAGCAGCAGCGAAGCGACATATTCCAAGAGGATACTCTGCGTTATAGGGCTCAGGCTTGGGGCATTCTGGTTGATGTTAGCTTGAGCTTAGCGAGTTTTTCAGGCGAGGTCAAAGATGTAATTCTATGTTTAACTGAGGTCTCTAGAAAGCTCTTCCACGATAATCGTTCGTTAGGCGTCTTCGCCTTCGATGACAAATTCTACATCATCAAGGATTTCACAGAGAACCATAACCGGACTGTTTGCGCAAGGATAGGTGGGATAAAGCACAGCGGGATGACCTACCTCGCAGATGGAATTAAGATGGCGACGGAGTCTCTAAAGAGAAGATACGAGGAGAGCAAGATATTGATAGTAGTCTCTGACGGCTTTCCTATGGGCTATAGAGGTGCCGCTGAGGAGGCGAGAGAGGCGATTCGCGCCGCGTTAAGATCAGGAATACATGCGATAGGAATAGGAATCGACAGTAGGGGAATACGAGACTACTTCCCAGTTTACTGTATAGTTAGAACGCCTTATGAGCTCATGAAGAAGTTTGTGGACACCTTTTTCAGCTACTCTTTCATGATGTAAAAAGCTGCATAATCAAATCTTTCTGACGATTTTTTATTTCTCGGGAGTCTCGTTGGCTCTGTTATCTTCTCCGGCTTCTTCCACCGATACTTTTTGATCTCTTTCTGAATCTTCACCGGCCTCGGAGGCTTCCTCATCCATCTTTCTCTCATCCTCGCCCTCCGAGATCTCTTCAATCTCTTTATTCGCCGCTGGCACGGCTGCGGACTCCATCGATGTTGAAAGAAATAGTTCCAGCTTATATTTACGAGCAGCACCTCCCGCTTTTTGAACAAAGATCTTCTCAGGAACACCGTCGACGAAGTAGACCGAGAAGGCTAGACCGGGCCCGAAGCCTATCTTTTGGAGCTCCTCAATCAGAGTTCTGGCTTCTTTCATCCTCTTTAAGATCTTTTCAGCGTTATCTATAGACTCAAAGAGGATCTCTGCCTGGCCTTGTTTATCAGCGGAGAATAACAGCCCTTTATAGCTAAACCAGCCTTGAGAAGGAGAACCCTTTTCCTTTCTACCTTTGTTGCCAGCTGCCTGCCGCGTTAATCCCCTCTCTTGAAGGATTTTCTCAATCTCTTCGGAGGAAAACCCCTGCTTTCGAAGGAGAGATCCTAGTCTTTCACTGTACTCCTTAAAGAGGTTTTCATACCAAGCTATTTCTTTTTCTATGAACTCGCATAGCTCATTCAGGGAAAGGAAATCTCGGATCTCAATGGGTAGAACTCTGATCATCTTCGCGGTTCCGGTCTAATCGCCATGATATCTCTAAGGCGAAATGATGAGGGAATCATTGGGGGATGAAGATCTCCTTGGCTTTGTCTTCCCGAAACTCACCGACGGGAACCTCTTCGCTTCGAACAAAGGGCTTTTTAATGTTCTTCAGCTCTTCCTTAACCATCTCTAGGAAGTTGAGTCTCACGCTTACTTTCCTCAGGTACGCACTGACTTCCTCTCTTAGTTTAGGTATGAGCGCGCAGACAACTGCGAGGATTATCTCCGGGGAGTACTTATCTAACGATTTAGATTCAACCGTGCCGTCGTCCTGTACTATTATTAAGTGGCACTGAGAGTTTAGGATTATCTCCTTACTTTTCTGTACCGTCGGCACAGCCTTCTCGGGTATGACAACGGAGAGGTCGAGCTCGGATAAAATCTTCTCGAGAGAACCGCATACCTGCTCTATGGTGCTTTCCTCTGCCACCAGATACTCGTTCAGTTGCCTAGCGTCTTCTGTTATGACCCTCATTAGGTTGGAAAATTTCTTTTCTACTTCCTTGATCTCTTCGTCTGATAGTTCTTTGTCTCCAATAAAGGGCAGTTCATCGATATCCATCAATTCTTCGGGCTTATCGGACATACAGAAGCCACCTTCCTCGTCCATCAAGGATGTTTTTGATACAGTTTTGAAATACATAAGAATGTTTGTACGTCTACGTGGGATACAAACAACCGTTTTTAAGAGCCTAATTAGTGACGGATGTCTTCCTGAGATAATGAATAGCCCAGCTGAAAGACCGTAAATCTTGGATAAAGACGAATCGATGAACCCTTTGCATCAAC
>CAZCXS010000058.1:0-5896 GCA_964502685.1 uncultured Candidatus Bathyarchaeia archaeon | reverse complement strand
TCTATGCTCCGATAGAGTCTTAATCAGAGTTGAACATGAGAGTTCAAGCTTGGCTTTCGGGGACTCCCAGCTGAGAGAAATCTCAGAGTCTTTCTTTTCCGCTAGAATCTCCTGGCTTCTCCAATAATCATCAAACTGCTCTAAAGAATCGTAAACTTTAGAATCCGACAATGTTAAGGCGACGCCAGCGAAGGCTTCCTTAACCTCATCCCAGCATACCCTTTCAGGCTTGTCCTTATTAAAGAGAACCATGTCGCACCAGGTTCCCTGATCATCCCTTCTAATCTCCCCGTAAACTTCATGTCCTCCGAAGTAAGCTCTAGGAAACGTTAAGCCGAGATAGACGCCCCGTAAATCCATGGATAACCGGTCACCGCATTTAAATACTGCTGGAGGGCGAACCCTCTCTCCATCGCGTAATATTTGAAGATCATCAGGAGCCCCAACTATCATAAAGCTTGCTCTAAGATCGCTTGCGTTAAATACGCCGTCCCTGATCACGTCTAGACCTAGATGTCTATCCCCCGCAGGAGATGAGAAGTTTATAGCGGCAAGGACATCCGCCTCTTCCTGCACCGTAAAGAGATTCGCAGAGCAAAAGTCATAATGATCCTTTAGAAAGCGCAGATGAATATAGCAGCCCGGAGGATTCAGCTCCCCAGAATAGTCCTCCCGAAGCCAGTATGCAAGCAATCCCCGACACTGATTCCAAAATATAGAACAATTACACGTTCCAAGCGAGAAAGAATGATCAAGCCATGTTGTGCCCTGCAGATATAAAGGGCGAATTGAGAATATGGATAAATCAGCCCTCCTGTCTACTGTACGTGAGGATCCCCTAAACAATTCACGATGCTGATGCGGTTTCGAAAGCTCCAGGAACTCAGGAATCAAATGTTCCGGACATCTATAATCGTGGATCGCGACGTTGCCCGCGATAAGAGTCTCAGGAAGATTATCAGGTTCATAGAATCGAAGCAGACCCCGTGTGGCTTTTTGAAGCACCAATTGAGTTGCATCATTTTTGCGGAGATCAGTAGAATAACAGCGGCTCATAGGGCCTGAGATCTGACGTGTAGGCGGATGCCAGTGCTTAACAAGGTGTAACCACGCTCTTTCATGGATCAATTCAGCTATCCTGCGTGACTGCTCATCGCGGACGAACATTAATATCCTGGTCAGGTTGGTGATAGTTACCCTCCAGTAAGTTGGGCTGTTAAACTCGGAGAAGCTACCCGACTCATCTATCGTAGCCGCCAGTCTCCTTATTCTATTTGAAGCGTAATCCCAAAGATCTCTCAGCCCTAGAACTTCAGCCGCGGCGAGAGTCACAAATGTTCCCTGAACCGCGATATTCGTGTAATGCATCGTGACGTTCCTCCTCTTTATCGATTCAGCCGCATGTCTAATCGCCTGCCTGACTCCGCGGCGAAGATCAGCGGAGAGACGAGCGCCATGACGTATCTCTATGACAAGCAGCTCAGCACCTATGAAATCCGCCCAGTTCCAATCCGGAGGGCTCATCTGCGATAGAGGCTCCTCTAAATAATAAGGCCAAATCCCGTAGGTATGGCTGTTTGGATCCGTATCTTGGCCGCTTATCACACGCCACAAGATCCGTTCAGCCCGCTCCCTATAATCTGCATCGCCGCTTTCCAGAAGATACAGCGCATAGGCCGTTGACTCCCTGAAGGGATGCACCTCTCCCTCGCGGAGAGACGTATGAATCGTTCCCTTGGTACGTTTAAATCTGCGGATCAGCAGAGAAGCCTGAGGATCAAAACGTCGTTCCCCAGCCTTTAAAGCGGCCTCCAGTAGAAGGCGATTCAAAGAAGACTCCTTACTCATTTAATCGCCTCATAAACTGCATTACTAGACGGTATGTTCTAATAGAACCCGCTTATATTATTTGTCTTCAAGCGCGCTTTTCTATTATGCTCTTTTTGAATTACTCTTATATAGGCCTAGACTGTATTATCAAGAAACATCGAAGAAAAAGATGTGTCGATAGGGGTGTTTCTTCACGTGAAAGGACCCAGACTAACAGATGAGGAATTCTTTAGAATTCTCGATTATAGACATCCCGGATTACAGAAGACCCTGGAAGCATTTGAGAATGGTGACTTAGAATTAGCAAAGCATGAATTCGTTAAGCACATCAAGAGCCGAGAGAAGCCCGTGTGGTTCTTCGACTGGAGGGACCGCCTTAAACCAGAAGCAGCCTCATCCATTAAAGTAGACCTAAAAGAGGCGGAAAAAATACTAAATAGGGAACTTACAAGCGTAGGTGTATCCTACAAGTTTGAAGGCGACATCGACTGGGAGCTGAACCCCATAGACTATATGGAGTGGCCTTGGCAGCTGAATAGGCATCGTTTCTGGATGATACTGGGAGACGCCTACTGGGTGACGGGAGACGAGAAATACGCAAAGGAGTTTGTTTTCCAGATGAACTCCTGGGTCTCCAAGGCGCTTGTACCCCTCTACGATGATGGAAACAGATCGAAGTGCTGGAGAACAATCGAGGCAGGCATAAGAGCTGGACAAACATGGTTCCCGGCGTTCTTCCGTTTCCTCTCATCCCCCTCCTTTAAAGACGAGGACATAGTGACCATGATAAAATCCTTCGTTGAGCACGCCCGCCACCTGATGAGATGGCCTACAGGGGGGAACTGGCTTACGATGGAGGCGAACGGTTTACTACACATAGGGGTGATGTTCCCCGAGTTTAAGGAGGCGAAGGGGTGGCGTGACACCGCCATCGCGAGGCTTTACACGGAGCTTGATAGGCAGGTATATCCCGATGGGGCTCAAATAGAGCTGACTACAGGCTATCATCAGGTGAGCCTACGTAATTTCCTTCTAGCCTATAGGATTGCCAAGCTCAACGGGGTGTGGCTTCCAAGGGATTACCTAGCGAAGATCGAGAAGATGTTTGACTTTAATCTCTACATGTCTATGCCTAACGGGGAGCTCCCAGGTTTAAACGACGGCAGTCAATTCTCTATACGTGAAACTATGGCTAGGGGCTTCAAACTATTCCCCAAGAGACGAGACTACCAGTGGGTTGCAACCGCCGGAAAGGAAGGTGAGAAGCCGAAATTCGACTCCTACGCCTTCACGTATGCCGGATACTATGTGATGCGTTCAGGATGGGATAGGGACGACAGATATCTGCTCTTCGACGCCGGTCCATTCGGATATGGGCATCAGCATGAGGATAAACTCAGCTTCGTCCTATACGCCTACGGCAAAGTTCACGTCATCGACCCCGGAAACTACCCATACATCTATCCTTACAGGGATCGAACGAACCCAAATTGGAAGTGGAGACTATACGTCATCTCAGGCTACGCCCACAACACAATCCTTGTGGACGGGTATGATCAACGACGAAGGGGACTTCCAAGGGAAACCTACGTGATTTCGGAGCCCCTGCCCAACAAGTGGATCACTAAACCGCAGTTCGATTACGCCGTCGGAGTCTATGACGAGGGATACGGCCCTAAACGCGAAAGACTCGCCGTTCATGAGCGGAGAGTATTCTTTGTGAAACCGGACTATTGGATCATAACGGATCAGCTAAAGTCTGTTGATGGACGTAAACATAAGTATGAGAGCCTTTTCCATCTGAATGCGCCTTCAGCCACGGTAGACGAGACTACAAAGATGGTTATTACGCAGGACCCCGAGGGAAGCAACTTAGCTATAATCCCCCCGAGAGACGATGAGTTAAAAGTTGAGATAGTCTCAGGTCAAGAGGAACCCGTAGTGCAGGGTTGGATACCCGCCGGAGGATACAGCGTCAAACCCATCCCAACAGCCATTCTAACCAAAGAGGGGAAGGATCTAACTCAATTTCTTTACGTCTTGTATCCGATTCCTAAGGGCGGAAAATGCCCAATCAAAAGCGTGGAAAGAATCGAGGTTGAGAGGAAAGCTAAAGGAGCCATAGGCGTCAAGATCACCTTCGACGACGGTAGGACTCACTACTATGTCCAGGCCGAATCCAAGGAGGAGCAGCTTAGCTTCGCCGGATACTCCGCAAGGGGAGAAGTGGTCTTCCTAGACGTCAAGCCCGACGGTCAAGTCTGCCGTAAAATAGTTATAGACAACAACACATAAATTCTATTTATTTAAGCGAAGCTGGGCGAGTCTTATTGAAGAAGAAACTTCTAGTTGTAATGCCTAAAAACCTCATCTCTCAAGTATTCGACGATAGAACTCTTAAGCGTCTCAAGTCAATAACGGACGTCACGTTCAAGTATGACGTTAAAGGCCTCTCAGAGGAGGATTACTCCAAGCTCATCAAAGAAGCAGACGCCGAGATTCTTGTTACTTGCTGGGGCTCTCCAAAGCTGACTCTGAGAGTTCTAAGAGAGAATCCGCAGCTAAAGTATATGTGCCATGCTGCGGGTACAGTGAGGCCATACGTGGAAAAGGAGGCTATAGAACACGGCTTGTTAGTAACGAATTGGGGCAGCGCTATTGCGAGAACAGTCGCAGAGGCAGCTTTAATGATGATCCTATGCAGTCTCCGCAAAGTCACCAAGATAACATTCGACATGCATGTAAGAAAGAAATGGCCAAAAGAAATAATCCCGGAGGGCCTATTTTATCAGAGAGTCGGCCTATTCGGGTTCGGGGCAATAGCCAGGGAGCTTCGAAGGTTTCTTAGACCTTTCCGATGCAAGGTCTCCGCCTACTCCCCGCATGTTCCAGACGAGATCTTCAGAAAATACAACGTAAAGAGGGTGCATTCCCTAGAAGAACTCTTCGAGAAGAACAGGATCATCTCGGTGCATGCTGCTAACACGCCGGAGAACTATCACATAATCAATCGGGATATCCTCAGAAAGCTAGAGGATGGAGGAGTAATAGTGAACACGGCTAGAGGAGCTATAATCGACGAGAAGGACCTCTACGAAGAATTAAAAACCGGCAGGATATACGCAGCCCTAGACGTCTTCGAAGAGGAACCTCTCCCAGCGGACTCGCCTCTAAGAGGACTTGAGAATTGCCTCCTCATCCCCCACATGGCCGGTCCGACCCCTGACCGAAGAGTAGACATGGGAAAGAAGGTTCTAAAGAATATTGAACACTACGTTAAGAATGAACCCCTAGAAAGCCTCATAACGCCAAGAAGGTACGATCTCATTACATAAGCGCATGCAAGGAAAAAATAAAAAGGGTCAAACAGAAAAAATCCTATAGTTCCCAGCCTTTTTTATCATTCACATGCCCAACTTTGCTGGTGATCCGCATCCCCATAGAGCTTTCAGTCTGTGATTGCCTCTATCTTAGCCTCGTATGGGCTGAGCTGGTAAGTCTTGGAGTAGGACTCCCATGTTACAGTATGCTGTACAGCCTTCTCAGAAAGGTTCAAGACGAACAAGTAGGTCTTATGATCTCTTCCTCTGACGATCATCTCAAGTACGTTGTCCTCAACGGATCTATGTTTCAAGGGCGACTCGGCTTCCCCATCTTTACCGCATACCAGAGCCGCCGCGTACTCTCTTATGATCTCGCCCTTCTTGTATGTCCCCGAGTTGAAGGGGATGAAAACGGCGTCTAAGACAAAGCTCCTCCAGAAATTATCGTTTCTCTCAGAAGAATCCATATACACTAGCCTCGCGGGATCAGCATAGATACTTATCGCATTATCAATCTTGAGGCGTCGGGCTCGTACTGGTATCTCCCTAGCCTCTCCGCCGAGACCCTGCACCTCTATTTCCTCTTCACCGAACGTAATCGTCCTTTTATTCCCATTTAACAGGTCGTTTTCGAGGAAGTATCCGAGTCCCCGGTTTAGGGTGACTTCCACGTCGACGTCTGATGTTACACGGTCGTACAGGATGCATGTTCTCCCGTCGGGGAGCGATGCGAACATGAGTAG
>CAZCXS010000057.1:0-5903 GCA_964502685.1 uncultured Candidatus Bathyarchaeia archaeon | reverse complement strand
CTCATAAAGGACTATGAAGGGCCGATAACGAAGGATACAAGCGTCGACCAGTTCGGACATGTACGTCTAGGAGGCATAGGGGAGTTCCTAGCGAAGGAGATAAACAAGGCCACGGGCGCTGAGACGAGAGCCTGCGTACCTGCACATGCGATCAGAGGCGGACCGCCCACCGCTCTTGACCGTTTAATATCGACGAGGCTGGGTTTAGCTGCTGTAGACCTCGTCAAAGAAGGGAAATTCGGATACATGGTGGCTTTGAAGGCCGGTGAAATCGTCCCGGTGCCTCTTTCTAAGGTGATTGGCAAAACAAAGACGGTGAGCAAGGAGCTATACGAAGAAGCGAAGGTCTTCTTTGAGTAGCCTTCAAATCCTCAAATATATCCTGAAGAGAAAGGACGCTCAGTCACAGGTCAATATCAATTTCATGAGTCTTCAAGAATCTTTTCAACTCATGCTTGTAAGGCAACGCAGTGATAGCTCCGTGCTTCGTTACGACGAGCGCCCCGACAGCGTTCGCCACGGAGAGACATGTATGCAGATCCCAACCTTTAATCAGGCCTACTAGGAGCCCAGCGTTCCATCCGTCGCCTGCACCGGTCGTATCAACAGCACGCACCTTAAAGGCGGGAAGCATCGACTTTTCACCGGTTCTTCTCTGTAGGAAGGCTCCTTCAGCTCCCATCTTTATCCCAACGATCTCAACGCCGTATCTGAATGCCTTTCTAGCAGCCTTTTCCGGGTCACGGGTCCCAAAGATGAAGCTGGCTTCCTCCTGCGAGAATGTTGCTATGTCTGACATTCTTAGTATCTTGCCGTAGATTCTCCTGATCGTTCTCGCCGAGTTCCAGACGTCCAATCTTAAAGTCGGATCGAACGATACGCGGACGCCTGAGGACCTGGCATGCTTAACCGCGCTGAAAATAGCCTTCCTAGACGGATTCTGGGATAATGAAAAGCCTGAGACGTGCAGTACGCTTGTGTTCGAGACATAGTCTAGATCGATATCTTCGATCGATAATGAGCTATCAGCAGTTCCGGTGACCCATGGTTTCCGATAGAATATGAAAGTCCGTTCGCCGGTCTCAGGTTCATTAGCAACGAAGGTTATCGTTGTACGCATTCCCCTCTTGATCTTCACCTGAGAAGTATCCACCCCGTTTCTCTGCAATTCGCGGATCAGAAATTTTCCGAATGGGTCTTCCCCGACGGCTGTTATTGCCCCTGCTTTTCGACCTAGCCTTGCCACCCCAACGATCGTATTCATCGGTGCTCCTCCGAAGCATTTCTGAAAGGCGGGGACATCTACATATGACCCGGGCTCTGTGCCGACAAAGTCTATTAAGACCTCGCCTATGCCGACTACGTCAAGAGACATGTCGAACCTGTCCTCCTGTGAACTCATTTCTTACATAACCTACTGATCCCATTCATGTATGGCCTCAACGCCTCAGGGATGACTACGGACCCGTCTTTTTGCTGGTACTGCTCAAGTATCGCAATCATTGTTCGGCTAGTCGCAAGCGCTGTGCTGTTCAGGGTATGCACATAGCCTTTAGGCGGCTTCCCCACTCCCTCACGATACTTTATGCCTAGTCTTCGAGCTTGATAGTCCGTACAATTAGAGTTCGACCCTATCTCCCGGAATTTACCGTCAGCCATCCAGACTTCCGTGTCATACTTCTTAGCTGCAACCGTGCCTATGTCCCCCGTGCATACGTTTACGACGCGATAATGCAAGCCTAGCTTCTGGTAGAGCTCCTCGCAGTTCCGCTGAAGTTCTTCGTGGAGCTCCCAAGACTGCTCCGGTAAACAGAAGATGAATTGCTCAACCTTGTTAAACTGATGCATACGGAAGAAGCCCTTTGTATACTTGCCGTGCGCCCCGATCTCCTTTCTGAAGTTTGTGCTGATGCCTACGAACTTCATTGGAAGATCATCCTTAAGCAGGGTCTCATTCATGAACATCGCGGCTATGGGATGCTCGCTTGTAGCGATCAAATAATGATCCTCCCCCTCTATCTTGTACATAACAGTCTCAAAGTCTGAAAGGTCCGTTACGCCCTCATACGGCTTTCTACGCATCATGTAAGGCGGCGCGATAAGGGTATAACCTTTCTTCATCAGGAAGTCTATGGCGAATCTCTGGATCGCGAGGTCAAGCAGAACCAGCTCATCCTTCAGATAGTAGAACCCCGCACCGGCGACCTTGTTAGCTCTTTCCTCATCGACTAACCCCAGATCTAACACTATTTCCAGATGGTTTTTCGGCTTGAAATCGAACTTCGGCGGGGCGCCCCATCGCCTTATCTCTACGTTATCGTTCTCGTCTCTGCCCTGGGGAACCGATTCGTGGAGGAGATTAGGGATTCGCATGAGAATCTCTCTGGAACGTTGCCTGTATTCTTCAACTTTGACGCTCAGCTGATGCACTTGCTTCTGTATCTCATCGGCTTCCTTAAGGAGGCCGGTCACATCTAAGCCTTGCTTCTTTTTGATGGCGATCTTGTGACCTAGCTCATTCCGCCTTCTCCTATACTCGTTCATCTTTGTAAGAAGGGATCTCCAAATCTTATCAGTCTCTATGAATTCATCCAGCAGCGCTAGGCTTTCAGGGTCTCCTCTTCTCTTTAGGTTTTCTTTAACGAGTTCTGGATTGTTTCTGATCAGATTCACATCGATCATTCTCAGAAGCCCCGAGGCATCCAAGATAAATTCGATAGGATTAATATAAGTTTACAATTCTAAGCGATCTTCATGTTTTTATCCACTAAACCTTTTAATAGTTGTGCTTTGTCAATTATTTGAGTTTGCGGTGAGGTATACGAAGTGTCAAGAAGAGGGCGCGTCAGAGACAAGTGGCGCAGCAAGAGATGGTTCACAGTAGTGGCCCCGGAATATTTCGGAGGCGTTGAGATAGGCTCAGTCGTCGCTGATGACCCCCAGAAACTCATCGGCCGAACAGTTGAGTCTACACTTTACGACGTAACTGAAGATTTTGCTCATCAGTATCTGAAGATATATTTTCAGATAATCGACGTGGAGGGAAGAAGAGCCTTAACGATGTTCAAGGGGCATGAGTACTCAAGGGACTATTTGAGAAGCCTTGTTAGACGGAGAACAACGAGGATAGACTGCATAACTGATATCACGACGAGAGACGGCTATAAACTTCGGGTTTCAGCGGTCGCCTTCACCCTTGTCAGAATAAAAACATCTCAGGAAAGAGAGATCCGCGCCGTCATGAAGAGGATAATCGAAGAGAAGGCGGCATCATTAACGTTTAATCAGTTTGTGCAGGAGGCTGTGCTTGGGAAGATAGCGTCCGACATTTATAATGAGGCGAAGAAGATCGTGCCTCTGCGTCATGTGGGAATCAGAAAATCTAAGCTGCTTTCTAGGCCGGCCGTTGAGGTTGAAAAGGAACTAGCCGTAGCGGTTGAAGAGACAAGCCAGACCCGTTAAGTAAGATTAGTTTTGAGATAAGATGGAACCCTCAGAAGCCCCACGTGATTCCCAGCCTTTAAGGAGAAGGGTCGCCCGCGAGGCTGCATTTCTTATTTATACATCTCAAGAGAAAGAGTACAAACAGGCAAAGATAAGAGCCGCTGAGATTTTAGGCGCAAGAACATTGCCTTCGAATAGAGAGGTAGCTGAGGAGCTAGATGCCATCGCGGCGGAGCTCGAGGGACAGTCGAGACTTGAACGTTTGCTTAGAATGCGTAAGGAAGCTCTTGAGATTATGCAATCCCTGGAGCCTTACAATCCGAAGCTTATAGGAAGCGTCTGGAGAGGAACGATTCACAAAAATAGCGACATTGACATCATCGTATACTCCTCGAACCCAAGGGAGGTCGTAAGAAAAATACAAAAGAGAGGCTTCAGAGTGACCAAAGCCGAAGAGGTCATGATAACAAAGAGGGGGGACAAAAAATCCTCCTTCCACATCTCCGTCTCTCTTCCATCAAATGATGAGGCTGAGATCGTCGTAAGAGACCCGGAAGAAGAAACAAAGGCGGAGAGATGTGAGATTTACGGCGATGTGGTTAAGGGGCTGAATCTGGACCAGCTGAAAAGCGTTCTCAAGAACGATCCGTATAAAAAATTCATTCCTGACTAGATTCCTAGAAAAAACATTTTTCAGAGGGAACTTTAAAGTTTAGCTAAACCTTAATCTTCTCGATGCGGCTTATACATCATGCCTTTACTAGTGAAACAAAATGAATGTAGTCCCGGAGCTAAACGCCATAAAGAAAGACTGGAGAAAGGTGGATATCAAGATCGCGCTTTGCTATCCAAACGTCTACAGGGCGGGCATGACGGGGTTAACAGTCAAGCTTCTCTACGCGCTTCTCAATGCACGTGAAGACGCTTTATGCGAGAGATTCTTCGTCCCAACCTTAAGAGAAGGATGGAGAAGCCTGGAATCCAACCAGCCTCTAAACAGGTTCGACATCGTAGCGTTCACCCTTCAATATGAGGAGGACTACCCGAACGTTGTGAGGATACTGCTTGAATCAGGCATCCCGCCGAGGATAGAGGACCGACGTGAAGATGACCCCCTAATAATCGCCGGCGGTCCATGCGCAACCGGGAACCCCGAACCCCTAGCTGACTATATTGATCTTTTCGTCATCGGCGAGGCTGAACCAATCATCGATCAGATTCTTGACGAGATCAAGATTCTCGAAAAGCCTAGAAAGCGGATCGAGGAGCTCGCTGACCTCAAGGGGGTCTATTTGCCCAATATTTCAGATGCTGCTGAGAGGGTCTGGGTTAGAAACCTCGATGAGGCGGCGCACCCGCTTGCGCAGCAGATCCCTCTAGTCGAAGATGGAAGCCCCTACATGCCTATTTTTGGAAGGGCTTTCACAGTTGAGGTGGTCAGAGGCTGCAATCGGTCTTGCCGTTTCTGCTTGATTGGCCATATTTGCCGTCCTAAACGTGAGAGGAGCCTTGAGAAGATCATTTCAATAATCGATGAGGGCGTAAAGTATACGCCTGTAAACAAGATTTCGCTTATCGGCGCAAGCCTCTTCGGTTACCAGCGTCTTGAAGACCTCTGCGAGGCCATAGTGTCCCGGGGATTCGAGCTCTCAGTCTCCTCCCTAAGCCCAGAAAGCATCACGGAGAGACTGGCTGATTCATTGGCGATGGGGGGCCAAAGAACGGTGACTGTTGCCCCCGACGCTGCTACTGAGAAGATGCGGAATGTAATAGGCAAGATGATGAAGGAAGAAGATTTGGTGGACGCTGCGAGGATTCTCCTAAGTCGCGGAGTTAAGCAGCTGAAGATGTACTTCATGATCGGCTTGCCCGAAGAAACCTCCGAAGATATAATTGCCATTGCGGATCTCTCAAGGAAAGTTGCAGATGTAGGATACGGCTCGCGGTCGATTCATCTGAGCATAAATCCCCTAATTCCGAAGCCGCACACACCTTTTCAACGGATGAAGGCGGCCTCAGTCTCGTATCTAAGAGAATGCTTAAGGCTTGTTAGAAAGGAATTGAAGGGCGATGGAAGGTTCGTCGTAAGTATGCTTGATCCACGTCACGCTCAGATTCAAGCTCTGCTGAGCCTTGGAGACCGGGAAGTCGGCAGGGCAGTTGAATTCGTTGCCCGTCACGGCGGAGGCTTAGGGACTTGGAGACGCGCCTTCAAAGAATACGGGATCGATCTGGAGAGATACATCGGCGAAAAGGATCTCGAGAAGCCTATGCCCTGGGAAAAGATAAGGATTCATCCTTGAGGGAAAAATATAAAAAATCACAGGCTCAGGATGAAGAGCAGGCAGTCAACCAGTTCTTTATATCTGTTTCTTATCGTTACCTCAGTAACCTTCGCAATCTCAGCTATCTCTCGTTGTGTCCTCCTCTCGCCGACTAGGACTGAAGCTATGTAGCTT
>CAZCXS010000056.1:0-5907 GCA_964502685.1 uncultured Candidatus Bathyarchaeia archaeon | reverse complement strand
CTCTTCGCCTCTCTCGTATTCTCGGAGTAAACGGTGAACCTCGAGCTCGGGGTTCTCCGCGTTGCTGAATTCGTCTAGAATCTTACGAAAGAGGCTCGGAAATTTCTCTTCAAGCTCCGCTGCCACAGCGACCCAATCATCCAGTTCTCTCTGAAGAATCTGGAGGTCTTCAGCTCTTCTTATATCCTTACGTTTCTCATCGATCTCCCTTTTAAGCCGATGGATCTCTAACATGCAGCTAGTTATCGAGTATATCGCGCCGATGTAATGATCAGGCTTCCCCTCGGGTTTCGGTTTTCCAAGCAATTTGTACCCGTAGGCTATGATGGCTGATTGGCGGCCGACATCATCTATATAATAGTGTCGGAACACCTTGTGCCCGTGTGCTTCTAGTATTCGCGCCAAAGAGTCGCCCAGCACGGAGTTCCGCGCATGGCCTATGTGAATGGGATGGATCGGGTTTGCGCTTGTATGCTCGACTATTATTCTTTCAGGGTTCTCCGTCTTCACACATCCATACTCGGAGTCTAGAGCTATGGCTGATCTAAGCGTCAGAGAAGCTAACTCAGGGAAATCCGCATAGAAATTGATGTATCCCGGGCTCTCGGCTTTGACGGATTCGACGAGTGGATGGAGCCGCGCCTTCCCATCGGCTTTTTCTTCTAATTGCTTGGCGATCTCTAAGGGGTTCATACCCAGCTTCTTCGCCAATTCGAAGCATACGTTAGAGCTCAGCTCCCCAAACTGAGGAGTCGGAGGGATATCTAATGTTAACGTTGGAGAGATCACATCGGGGAAGCTTTCCCTCAGAGCCTCCTCGAGGATCTTTTTACATTGACACCTGAAGTCGCCGAAGGGATTTACTGATAGCTCCGCCAAGTTAATCACGCATCTTCGAAAAGCTATTTGCTCGTCGATTTATAAGTTGCGCTTATCGCTTAGCGAAAAAGCAGATGTGGAGACCAATCCTACGCCTGCGTTATAGGAGGATGAAAAGGTATTTCTGTATCTTGAGAATAATTCACTGAAGGTGCCCGTCGTGGCGTTTCCAAGATTCGAGCTTCCCAGAATGGTTGAAGTCAAACAGGAGATCCCAGCCCCGAAACTTGAAGACTTTGTTTTGGAGATACGGAAGGAGCTGAATAGGATAAACATATCTGAAAGAATTAAGCCTGGAGACGAGATAGCGATCACCGCGGGCAGCCGCGGCATAGCCCATTACCCCGAAATCATATCAACGGTAGTCGATGAGGTCAAGAAGGCAGGAGGCAAACCTTTCCTCGTCCCGGCGATGGGAAGCCATGGAGGGGCAACACCCGAAGGGCAGCTAGCCGTGTTGAGAGAGTTGGGGATCACCCCGGAGACTGTGGGGGCTCCTATCCGCGCTACGATGGAGGTTGATGAGATAGGGAGGCTTGAAAACGGGGTTCCAGTATACGTTGATAGGAACGCTTTGAAAGCTGACGGGATAATAGTCGTTAACCGTGTGAAGCCTCACACCGACTTTAAGGGCGAGATAGAGAGCGGATTGATGAAGATGATGGTGATAGGGCTGGGAAAGCAGAAAGGCGCGGAGATGATTCACAGCTACAGATCGGAGGGCTACCATAAATTGCTCCCGGAGGCAGCTAGGCTGATCTTGAAGAAGCTTCCGATAGTCCTCGGCCTCGCAATTGTAGAGAACGCGCATCATGAAATAGCGATCGTGAAGGCCATCGAGCCGGAGAATATTGAGCGGGAGGAGAAGAAGCTTCTGAAGAAGGCTAAGTCGTTGATTGCGAGGATCCCATTTAAGGATATAGACGTGCTTATAATCGATGAGATCGGGAAGGAGATAAGCGGCACAGGCATGGACACGAACGTTGTCGGGAGATTCTGGCTTCCCGGTGAGAGCGAACCTTTAGCGCCTAAAATTAAAAGAATCGTGGTTTTAGATTTAACTGAGGAGACCCATGGAAACGCTATTGGCATAGGATTGGCGGATGTAACAACAAAGAGGCTTGTAGACAAGATTGATTATCAAGCTACCTTCGTTAACGCTTTGACTGCCGGTCATATTGAGGGGGCAAAGACGCCTGTCTTCCTCCCTAACGATCGCGAAGCGATAACAATAGCTCTACGTACCTGCGGCCCGATTGATCCTCGGAAAGCAAAGGTTGTTAGAATACGGAATACCCTTCATCTGGAGAGGCTGTGGATTTCAGAAAGCCTACTTGAGACCCTTGAATCCGACCCCGAGCTAAAGAAAAGGATAAAGGTTGTTGGGGAACCCAGGGAGATGCAGTTCGACATACTGGGGAACCTAGCCCGCTGAGTCGGGAACCCTAAAATTTTGAGAGGCTTGAGATTTTTATGTCTCCCACTCCATCAGTAAATCCACTAGTTTCTTCTGGTCTACCTCTGCTCTCGCTCTCCAACCTAGATATAGCTGTTCATTTTCATCTTCAATAAGATAGCCTAGTCTCAGGTAACGGCTGAGATTCATTTCGACTCTCCATCCGGGGAGCTTCGTTCTAAGAAGGCTTTCAAGATCCTTCCGAGAAGCCTTTCCACCCTTGGAGATTATATATGCCAGTGAGACTGCTAGGCCGGCGAGGTCATCTATACGCCAGCCTACGAGTTTCATATCTCTTAAGCTGAGCTCCTCTCTCAGCGTGACGTAAAATCTCGCCTTGTCAAGCTGATCGATTGTGGGATTTTCCGGGGGAGACCCGTCCTCCTCGAACACCGTCTTTACTGTTAAGCCGAGATTTCCCAGGTATTCATCTAGGAGTCGGAGAACCTTCGGATAGTCTGAGCCTAGCCTTCTTCTCAGCTCCCATCCCTTGACACCCGGCTCCCTATGCCTCCTATAGAATATCATCTGAGCTGCCCTTTTCAGCATCATCGAGTATCGTCTTTTCCGCCCTACTCTTCTCGCTGCTCCCGCCATTGCTTCCACCTTTCGTAGCTCACCGGTATTGGGAAGGAGAAAGGCTGCGCATCCGCCTTCGAAACAGGAGCATCATTCGGCTTCAGGAAGATCTTCTCCTCGAGAGGTTGAATCTCCAACGATGCATAGCCGTATGTTATGAGAAAACTTGCGAGGTAAGCCCGGCGGATTGTCTCCCCATAACTTTCAGCTCCGATGAAATCCCAATAATCCACCTTTCCCTCTTTGCCTACGGCCTCCTTCAGCTCTACCCACAGATTCTCAATCTCTGAGAGGAAAGTCTCATCGCGGAGAATGCCCTGCTTGATGAGCTCATCACGTGTGGTTATTCCAGCCTCCGCTTTGAGAAGGCTTTCTTCCCTCCACCTCTCACTCAGAGGCGCAAGTGAATTCCAATACTTCATTGCTGTCTTTAAACTGCCAATCGTTATCTGCTCGAGCTCAACTATAGGATGCCACGCCTTGAGAAAGACCTCTGCGAGGTCCCTTATGGGCAAGCTGCGCAGTTTCTCCTCGATGAGGAAGGGGTCTCTATACAGCGAGGTGGCACGCCTCTTCACCCATTCGCTCTGCATTCTGATGATTGAAGCAACGCGGTTAAGCGCTTCGGCATCCAGAGATAGCTCCTCTGTGCTCTTCAAACTCGGGAAGTATTCTCTTATAACGGAAATAAGGTCCTCAACATCGACCAGAAAGGGGTTCAGCCCCCTATTCTCGACGGAACGGCAGAACTCGATTATCCGCATAAGTTCCTGTTTGGCGAGTTTCCTCCGATGGGGTTTGCTGCTCATCACTTAACCTCCATGATCATCGATGTTCCTTCGATGTTCTGAACAGTTATCATGTGAACGTCTTTTCCTTCGAAGTACATCTGATTCGGCGTTATAGCTAAATACTGAACAGCCCCCTCAACCGCGGAAATCAGAAGATTCGCGATGACCTCCCGGTTTCTGGGATCCATGTGAACATCATACTCGTCGATTGCTCGAAAAGGAGATCGAATATGCTGCTGTAAAGCCAAGAGGAAAGCCATGACCGCTGTGCTTCGCTCACCGCCGCTCTGCGAATAAATATTCAATGGAATAGGCTTCGCTCCTCTGAACCCTACATGTATCTCGATTCCAGCCGCTTCTATGTCATGGTCATTAATGAGAGAAACATAGCCCGTTCCAGCAGCCTGGGAAAGAATCTTCTGATACTGCAAGCTCACGCTTGAAAGCAGATCACGAATCAGATTTCTCCAAGCTATCATTCTACGTTCAATCTCCGCTAAAGCCTTCTCCCGGTTCTCAGCGGCCAATCTAGCCTTTTCTTGAAGTTCCAAGTAAAGCTTCGAGTAAGACTCATACATGCGTTCTACGTCTCCAGGTATATCAGCCATAGCAGCTATATGGCCGTCTACAACTCGGATCTCATCCAGGATCTCCTCGGGGCTTCGAAGAGTCGCG
This sequence comes from uncultured Candidatus Bathyarchaeia archaeon, assembly GCA_964502685.1. Taxonomy (GTDB): domain Archaea; phylum Thermoproteota; class Bathyarchaeia; order Bathyarchaeales; family DTEX01; genus B63. The sequence goes on along the minus strand of CAZCXS010000056.1, from coordinate 1,527 downwards.
ATGCGTGGGCCTCTCTCCTCGGCTCTTCTCTTCGCCTCGGCGACCTTTAATTCTGAAGACTTAAGGGCCTTCTCTATCTCATGGATCTCGGCTTCGGTCTCTCTTCTGCGATACCTGAGTATGGCTAGGTCTATTCTTTTTTCAAGGATCTTGCTGTTAAGCCCCTCAGCCGTCTCGGAAGCCTTCTGCATCCTGTCCTTTATCTCTGATAGTTGAGTCTCCAAAACAACGAGTTTCTGATCGGACTCCTTTATCGATTCTTGAATTCTCCTAATCTTGGAGATGAGCATCTGAGACCAATCGTTCATCTCTTTCGCGGCGGATACTATCTGCGATGTTTGATTCCCGATGGCCTCTGAGCCTAAGCCTCGAAGAGCCTCCTCTATCGAGCTTGCAGCTTCCAAAAACTCCCCTATTCTCTGCTGCCCGCTTTCCACTAGGACCTGAATGTCACCGGATATTCTTGCAGCGTTTTGGATATTAAATTCATGTTTAGCTTTCTCCCTTTCTAGATGTAATCTTTCCTCAAAGAACCTCTGCCACCTGCTCTTCGCATCCTTAAGCTCCTCATATAGACGGTGAACCTCCTCCTCGGAGACCTTGATTTCCTCGATGATTCTTTCCAGATCAGCCCTCTTGCTGCTTAGCTTCCTTTGTATATTCGAGAGCTCCTCCTCTATCCTTGCAACCTCGGCCCATGCGAATTCGCGTTCCAGAAACCTTCTCTTCAGCAATAGCTGCTGCTTCTGCTGATAACGGTTGTACTGCTCACGCCAGTAGATCAGCGTCTGCTCGGCGGATTCAAGCATCTTCTTAAGCGAATCCTCTTGGCTGAGAATTCGGCTGAGCTTCCTTCTTGCCTCTAGAACGTTCTTACGGTACGATTCAAGCCCGGCCGCCGCCTCGATGAGTCTGAGCTTCTCCTGCGGGGAGAGAACAACGAACTGTTCAGCCATATCCTGATGCATTATGATGAGCATGTTGTCTGGGTCCACATTAAAGTGAGAGAGTAAGCGCACCACATCAGCCTTTGTTGCGTGGACATTATCAATCTCAAACCAGTACTTCCCATCCCGCCGCAGAACTCTCGTCAAATATATCTGATCCTTCTTGATCCTCTGAACAGGCCGCCGACCGCCTCTCCTCGAGTTATCTAGAACTAAAGTTACTCTTCCGATGTCTTTCCCGCGGCGGATTAGGTCGCTTAGCTTCTTTGATCTCTCAGTATAGGACTGGCCTAGGGCGACGGATATTCCCACGAGAATGGAGCTCTTCCCCGCGCCGTTAGGCCCGCATATTATGTTGACGCCTGGTTTAAGCGGTATCCTAGCGTACTCATACGACATGAAGTTCTCCAATATTATCTCCTTTATCAGCATGAGTTCAGCGGCCTCTTGCAGTTCTCGGGATTCTCCGCTTCTCTTTAGATGTTCCTCCCATTATCCAGATAGGTAACTGAAAACATTGAATGCGAAAGCGACCAATAAATCTTAAGATTTTTTCTCTCTTACCTGGTTCAGAATTATC
>CAZCXS010000055.1:0-5915 GCA_964502685.1 uncultured Candidatus Bathyarchaeia archaeon | reverse complement strand
AGAGGGAGATGCTGAAGCCATACATCATTTTACCATTCATCTGGACCATCCTGATGGCTTTAACCTTCACCTTCACCTTTTACGTAGTTACTCATCTTCCAATAATACATGTAAGCGGCCCAGCTTTTCCGACGATAGAATCGCAGTTAGCTATCTTCTCAAGCGCGATAATATTCCATTCTTGGCTCTCCGGATTCTTCACGGGAAAGGTTACTCAGGGAAGCTTCGCTGCAGGATTCAAATACTCCATTCTCTTAGCAATCACCGCGCTTCTGTCCCTTCTCCTCTCTCAGAATTTCATCGACTTAATAATGGGGCTGTTGTAAGATGCCTACGGCTTCGCTTGACACTCTGCTTGCATGCCTCATCATGATCTGCTTAGTTCTCTCATCTATGGTCGGAATCCTCACTGCCGTTCAGCCCTTCATTAATTATCAGACTTCATGTTATGAGATGAAGATGAGCAGAACGCTGGCGGAATACTTTCTTCTTGAAACAGGTTCTCCTGCTGATTGGGGAGCTGATGTAAATGAGACTTTGACGATCTTCGGATTGGCAAAGGAGAATGCAGCCACGCCTTTTGAGCTTGACATAGATAAGGTTACGCGCCTAAACGAGAGAAACAGATACAACTTGAGCTTCTTGGAAGCTTTCACCGCTGTGGGCGCTAAGGATAGACCATTCAGAATCATGATCAAACCTATCTTCAATGTTACGGTATCTTTGGCTTCTCAAACAGAAGAACCATCCGAAATCACATATCGCTTTAACATCTCCACCGAAAGATCAAATTTGCCCGTAGCAGCCAATCTTCAATGCTACGGTGTAATAGGAGATTACGTCACAAGCAATTCCTCTGCAACATCAACGCTAGGTGAGGGATCAATCGAGATCTCTCTGCCAAAAGATCTAAACGGAACAGCCTTGTTGCTTGTTTTCGCCGAGACAAAGCCAAAAGTACTTTCGTACGCAGTTTATCCCTTTATCCACAACTTAGATGGCTCTCCAAATCAGGCGGGAAGCTACGCGACGCTCAGCCCACTCAATTATACTTTAAGAGCTGATCTAACTTCTAGCTCTAATAGAGTTCTCTATGCGAAGGCATTCACTTACAATTACTGGTTCAACCTATCCGAAACGGAAGGCACACTGACAATCCAGCATTTTCTCATTCCAAAGATTCTAGATAAGAGTCCCATAATCCTTGTTGGAACAGGGCTGAATTCGAGCTCATCAGAATACTTCGCAGAGTGGGTCTCATACCCTCAGGTTCCATTAGACTTCGGATTAGACTTCACCGGTAGATACAATCTTGCAGATGCTTTCTCATTCAGGTTCTTGGTAACGGTCAACTCCGCAATCTACGAATGCAGAATAATCATCGGAGGGTCATGAGGATGCTAGGGGATAAACGGGGACAGATGAGGGTTTTAGAAGCCTTCTTCGCAGCCGCCGTTGTATTCAGCGCGTTGCTGCTGACCAGACCCATCTACGTTGCTTTTAACAGCCAAGACGATCAGGATGCCTTATACTCCATCGGCTTAAACGTTTTAGTTCAGCTCTCCCGGGAAGGAGAACTTGGGCAATTAATCCATGAGGGAAACTGGACTGAAATATCAAGTAGGCTTTCCACCCTGTTGCCTCTGGGCGTCTCTTATAACTTCACTGTTTACAATGAAAGATTGGAGATCGTAAATAATTCCTCAATCTCCAGCGGGGACCTCAATGGTAGAAACATAATCTCAGTTCAGTATCTGCTCGTTGAGAGGGCTCATTTTAGCTTCTATCTGGTTAGGCTTCAGCTGGCGTGGATGAAATGACGAGGCTGAGAAAGAATAGGTCAGGTCAGGTTCTCATACTCGCCGCCTTAGCGATGGCCTTCATAATCTCGTCAGTTATGGTCTACGTCTACCAAACAAGCAGGAGCTTAAGCGAAGAACCCCGCTCCATGTTGAATGGCTTCGTCCGAAACGTTAAGCTGGAATCTCGAAGCCTCGTAATAGGAAGCCTCGCAAACATTTCTTGGGGAGGAAGCAACGAGACTTTGAGGAATAACCTTCAAAGATGGGAATCCTTCCTTGAGTCTAATTACTATCTCGGTGAATGCGCCTTCAGCTTCGAGTTATGTGAAGATGGGCTTTACTCGTCTGGATTACGAATTTCGTGGGGGGCAAACGGTTTCGGCGTGTCAAGCGCAAAAGTCGATTGTTCACTGAACTTGACAGATGAGAATGGAGAGTTAACTGCTAGGTACTCCGTGAATGTGACGAGCCATATTATAATAAATGCTACTTCTCGGTGGATTTCAGGGATCTATCAAATCAACGTTACGATACATGTTTTTAATGAGGGTTCCCCTGCGCTCTGTAAGAACCTCACTGTCTACTATCAAGATAAAATAGGAAATTGGCATGAGGCCGGGCCCTCGAATCTGTATACTCTCGATGATTATGGGAACGGAACGTATGTTGCAAGATTCATAGTAGGCCCGCCGAGAGTAGAGAGCAGAGGAATCCGGGTTGAATGTTTTGATCAGAGAGAGATATACGTCGAAGCCACGACAACCTGCGAAGATATCTAGCCAAACAGCGGTCTAAGCTGAGGAAAGTTCAGTAATAATCCTTAGCTTCTTTTATAAGAATTTTAATTTAAGTAACTTTAATATGGACTTTCCTTCCTTAATTAAGTATCTCATTCCAAGAGGCGTTTGGCTTAAAAGAACGGCTATACTGTTAGGGTTCATCTTTCTCGATTTCCTAGTAACAGTCATCTCATGTCGAACGCCATACGCGGAGGCAAACCCTTATGCGAGAAGCTTCATGCAGACGTACGGCATCGTGCAGGGACTTGCGCTATTCGATTTTCTATTGGCGATACCGATCTACGGGGTTCTCGTCGTCGATTGGCATCTCATAAAATACACAAAGCAATATAGGACGAAGACCGAAATAATGGTTGATGTTGCTCTTGGATGGCTCATCGCTGGGGCTCATTTCAACGGAGCGATGAGCTGGCTGTGGGATGCCCCCCATCTGGTCCGACAGACGATAGGCTTTGCGGTTTACTTGGCCCTGGCCGTACCTCTCTTCTATCTTTTTCCCAAACGTTTTTGCTTATCCCAGAATTCTTGGTCTCAGCGGGGAAAAAGCAAAACCGTAGGGACGACTTTGAGCACGGAGTGATCAGAAGTTAGGCTTCAAAGCTTTATGCATCTCGTAAGTTTCCAGTAAGGCGGAAATTATGTATAGTCCAAATATGCCTGTGAATATCCATGCGAAGATCGGGAGGTTGCTGAGAAAAATACAAGGGTTCCGGCCGATCCATATTCCGAATGCTACTGAGAGGATATTTGCCGCCTCCTCGACCCAAGGATATGCATAAAGCTTGAAGAGGCCTAAGCCTGAAAAGAACAGTCCCAAATTAAGGAAGGCCCAGACCGCGGGGAGAACCCCAAGTGTTATTGCCCCTGAACAGATGATTACGGATGAGACCATACTGTTCCATACGCATATCCGGGTGAATGTTTTGAGAAAGCTCTTACGAGATAAGATCTGACCGACTATTTCGTCGAGTATGAGAGCATGTTTTTGCAGCGTTGTGAGGCCTAGGGATGATGCTAAAAGTTTAATGGCTAAACCGGAAAGGATTGAAAGAACCGCTAGGGTGATGGAGAATGTGAATTCCTCAAGCAATGATTGATCAATCATAAAGCTAGCCGACCTGCTGTTTTCTTGATTTTGATCGAGATGCGGCTGTATGATATAAGTCGCCCGCGTTTTTATGGGTATCTATGAAAGCCTACGAACCTTTTCCGAAAGTCGAAAAGAAGCATTCAGATAACTTCAATAATCTAATAAATGACCTTAAATATCAAGACAAGAAGTGACATAAAGGTTCTGTGTGGATGCACATATGAAAGACCTCAATAGAATTCGAGAGTATTTTCCAATATTGAAAGAGAAGATCTTCCTTAATAACGCCGGAGTTTCACCTATTTGCATCCCAGTTGCAGAAGCAATTCGGAACTATCTGAATGGTAGGACTCTAGGCGAAGAAGATTTTGACATAGATTCAGCGAGAGGTCTCTTCGCTCGGCTTATCAACGCCAGCTCCGATGAGATAGCGCTTGTACCAAACACCTCAACAGGGCTGAGCATAGTTGCCAACCTGCTGGAATATCCACGCGGAAGCAATGTTGTTACATCTGATCTTGAGTTTCCCTCAGTTGTATATCCATGGCTAAGAATAAAGATGAAGTCTGATCTCGAGACGCGATACGTCAGAAACATCGGGGGCGGTCTTCCACTGGAAGACTTTGAGAAGGCGATTGATGATCATACAGTTGGGGTTATCATAAGCCATGTTGAATATGCGAATGGGTTCAAGAATGATTTGAAAGCGATTGCGGAGATCGCTCATGAGCATGGAGCTTTCCTCATTGTTGATGCTTGCCAATCAGCCGGAGCGATGAGCATAAATGTCAAGCAGCAGAGCGTAGATTTCCTTGCAACTTCGTGTTATAAATGGCTTCTCGGCCCGTCTGGAGCCGGGTTTCTATACATCAGAGAAGACTTGATAGAGAAGGCTGAACCTGTCTTCGTTGGATGGGCGAGTGTAAAACACGAGATCTTCGAGACAGTGGATCTCTGGAACAATACCCAGCTGATTCTCTCTGAGACGGCCCGTCGGTTTGAGGTTGGGACGCTGAGCGAAATCAGTTACGTAGGCGCTGTCGTTGCGTTGAAGATGATCCTCAAATATGGAATAGAGAAGATTGAGAATCGCATATTAGAGCTGACCAGCTATCTGATTGGAAGGCTCAAGGAGGAAGGCTTCACGCTTCAGACACCGGAGAGCCCTCCTAATCGCTCCGGGATTGTGAACTTCAAGGTCTCAGAGCCGAAAGAGAGGGTTGAAAAGCTCCGTCGAAGGGGGGTTGTTGTATCTGCCCGTATGAACGGGATAAGAGTCTCCCCCCATTTCTACAACACAAAGGATGATATAGAAAGGTTTCTAACCTGCATGAAGGGGATCTAAGGAATAGCCATCTGAATCCGAGAGCCGGAAGGTCCTATACGGTGTTGTATCCTTCAACTTTCAAGCGGCATACTTCGCAGAACTCTCTTCGTTTCCTATCGGTCATGCCTATGTGAAGCGAGAAGTGCATTACACAAGTTGAGTCTGGGCAATGTCTCAGCCCTAAAGTATGTCCGATCTCATGGACGGCTTCCTTTACTGCCCTATCGATGAACAAGTCTTGGTTAGATGGTTCGCCGTAAAATTCCGGTCTAAGCCTATGAAGCGAGATTATGGCGGCTTCCCCGGGGCATTCAGCCTCTCCGAAGATAAAATTCAAACCTGGAACATAAAGGTCAGCATCAGCGACTCCTAGGACCTTATTGAACGCTTCTTCACGTCTGATTCTCGCAACGTAATCTTTGATTCCCCTCAGAATTATAGTTGAGAGGTATTGCCGTCTAGAAGTGTTGTAGGCGATTCTTGGAATTGGAAAGGTCTCCGTGGAAATTGAGCATAGGCTTCCCCGAAAAACTCTTAGGAGCCCTTCTCTTATGCTGCTCAGAATTTCTTCACTTTTCATCCCGACTGGTAGAATCAGGATTTTCAAGTTTCATCAAGCCAGATCTTACGTTTCCTCATATATTAGAGTACTAGACGATGAATGATTCCCCCGGCTTCGGAGCCTTCGCCTCGAACCCAACCTCCTCCTTTATCCACTTTGCGAATCTCGGACAGTTCCCTTCGGCTCCATGGACAACGTAGATTTTAGGTTCCCCTTTTAAACTCTTCACCGTCTCCTTTAGCTCCTTCGCGCCTGAGTGGCTTGAGAAATCGAAGAAACCTATCTTAGCTTTTACCTTCCGCATCTTTCCATCGATAACGCAGTATCCCTTATC